>JAEZEK010000011.1 GCA_023417735.1 Pseudomonadota bacterium
CGGCCGCACCGTGCTCATGTCGATGACGAGCTTGCCGGAAAGGTCGCCCGCGAGGATGCCGTCGTCGGCTCGATAGACCCGGTCGATCGCCTCCGCATCGGTGAGGATGGTGACGATCGCGTCGACCTGCGACGCGAGTCCGGCCGGGCTCGCCGCGACCGCGGCGCCCTTGTCGGCGAGCGGCTTCGCCTTGTCCGGCGAACGGTTCCAGACCACGATGTCGTGGCCGACTTCCTGCAGCCGCTCCGCGATTGCCGCGCCCATCCGCCCGAGCCCTGCTATACCGATCTTCATCCGTGCTTCCTCCCGGATTCGCCTGCGTCGGGGGATCAGTAGCACCGTCGTATCGCTCCGCGAAACGGCCGAGACGGCCGGCACAGCCCGCGCCAGAGGCATCAGGAAAGCTGATCGACGGCAACACGGATTATGGTTTGCGGGCGATGCGGGCCGAACCTAGTCTCGCGCCGCCGCGAAGAAGACCGGCGGGGAGGATCCATGCACGGAACGGGCGAGCCGCCCCGGCGCGAGGGCGAGATGCGCTCCGAGGAGCGCGACGGCATGCGGATCGACTGGAACGTGCCGATTACGATGGACGACGGGCTGGTGCTCAGGGCCGACGTGTTCCGCCCGCTCGGCGAGGGCCGCCACCCCGTGCTCCTCACCTACGGACCCTATGCGAAGGGGCTCGCCTTCCAGGACGGCTATCCGAGTGCCTGGGAGCGGATGGTGCGCGAGCATCCGGACGTCGCCGCCGGGTCCAGCAACCTCTACCAGGCTTGGGAGGTGGTCGACCCGGAGAAGTGGGTGCCGGAAGGCTATGCCTGCGTGCGCGTCGATTCCCGCGGCGCCGGCTGCTCGCCGGGTTATGTCGATCCGTTCTCGCCGCGCGAGCGGAAGGACTTCTACGATTGCATCGAATGGGCGGGCGTCCAGCCCTGGTCGAGCGGCAAGGTCGGCCTGAACGGCATCTCCTATTTCGGCACGAACCAGTGGCAGGTCGCCTCTTTGCAGCCGCCGCACCTCGCCGCGATGTGCGTCTGGGAGGGCGCGGCCGACTGGTACCGCGACATGACCCATCACGGCGGCATCCTCTCGACCTTCTGGGCCAACTGGTACGACATGCAGGTGAAGACCGTGCAGTACGGCGCCGGCGAGCGCGGCAGGCGGAGCCGCGCCCACGGCGAGCTCGTCTGCGGCCCCGAGATCCTGTCGGAGGAGGCGCTCGCCGCGAACCGCTGCGATTTCGGCGGCGAGATCCGCGCCCATCCGCTCGACGACGACTACCACAGGGCGCGTTCGCCCGACTGGTCGAAGATCACGGTGCCGATCCTCTCGGCCGCGAACTGGGGCGGGCAGGGCCTCCATCCGCGCGGCAATTTCGAGGCCTTCACGCGCGCCGCGTCGAAGGACAAGTGGCTCGAGGTGCACGGCATCGAGCACTGGACGCACTTCTACACCGATTACGGCCGCACCCTGCAGCTCCGCTTCTTCGACCATTTCCTGAAGGGCGAGGCGAACGGCTGGGACGCGCAGCCGCGCGTGCTGCTCCAGGTCCGGCACCCCGGCGAGCGCTTCGTCGAGCGGGTGGAGGCGGCCTGGCCTCTGCCGGACACGCAGTGGACGAAGCTCTTCCTCGATCCCCGGGACGGCGCGCTGCGCGACAAGGTGCCGAATGCCCCGGCGACGTTGACCTTCGACGCGCTCGGCGACGGCCTCACCTTCCTGACGCCGCCGCTCGTCGCGGAGACGGAGATCACCGGGCCGGTGGCGGCGAAGCTCTTCGTCTCCTCGTCCACCGAGGACGCCGACCTCTTCCTGGTGCTTCGGATCTTCGCGCCCGACCTGAAGGAGGTGACGTTCCAGGGCGCGATCGACCCGCACACCCCGATCGCACAGGGCTGGCTGCGCGCCTCGCACCACAAGCTCGATCCGGGGCTGACGCTGCCCTGGCGGCCGTACCACGCGCACGACGAAGAGCAGAAGCTGACGCCGGGCGCGCCGGTCGAGCTCGACGTGGAGATCTGGCCGACCTCGATCGTCGTGCCGGCCGGCCACCGGATCGGCCTCTCCGTGCGCGGCCGCGACTATGTCTATCCGGGCGGCAGCGGCGGCAGGCTGTCCAATTTCAAGAATGAGCTGACCGGCTGCGGGCCGTTCCTGCACGACGATCCTGCCGACCGCCCGGAAGCGGTCTTCGGCGGCCGGACGACGCTCCACTTCTCGGCCGCGGAACAGCCCTATCTGCTGCTGCCGCTGATCCCGGCCCGCCAGGGCGACGGGCTAGAAACGAGGAACGGTACGGGGAAGGCCGATGGCTGACATCTGGAACCATTACGGCCCGACGGCGGCTCGACCGCACGGCCGCCCGGGGCGGGAGACGCGGCCGAAGAGCACGACGATCGACGTGCATTCCCACATCGCCGTCCCCGAGGCGGCCGAGCTCGTGAAGCCTCATCTCGACTGGTCCACCGTCCCGCTCGCCCATTTCGCGACGCCGGACACGAAGGCGCTGAACCAGAAGCAGGACGCCGACCGTACGTCGCGCTTCCTGGAATACGACGTGCGCCTCGCCGATCTCGACGCCATGGGCGTCGACGTGCAGGTGGTGAAGCCGCCGCCGCCGCAATGCTACTACACCGTGCCGCTCGACGTCGCGGTGAAGGCCTCGCAGATCGTCAATGACGGCGTGGCCGAGTACGTCGCCGGCCGGCCGGACCGTTTCCTCGGCTTCGGGACCGTGCCGCTCCAGGACGGGCAGGAAGCGGCGAAGGAGCTCGAGCGCATCGTGCGGCAGCACGGCTTCCGCGGCGTGCAGGTGCTCACCAACGTCGCCGGCAAGGAGCTGTCCGATCCCGAGTTCGCGCCGTTCTGGGCGAAGGCCGAGGCGCTCGGCGTGCTCGTCGTCATCCACCCGAACGGCTTCACCCATGCCGAGCGGCTGACGCGCTATTACTTCAACAACGTCGTCGGGAACCCGTTCGACACCACTGTCGCGCTGCACTACCTCATTTTCGACGGCGTGCTCGAGCGGCACCCGGACCTGAAGATCCTCGCCGTCCACGGCGGCGGCTATCTTCCCGCCTATTCCGGCCGGATCGACCATGCCTGGGGCGCGCGCTCCGACACGCGCGGCGAGCTGCCGAACCCGCCGACCAGCTATCTCCGCAAGGTCTATTTCGACACGGTCGTGTTCACGCCGCACCAGCTGAAGAACCTCGTCGAATTGTTCGGCGCCGACCGCATCCTGATGGGCACCGACTACCCCTTCGACATGGCGGAGGCGGACCCGATCGGGCATATCCGTTCCGTCGACGGCTTCGACGAAAGCACGGTTTCGGCGCTCGCCGGCGGCAATGCGCGGCGCGTTCTCGGCCTCGGCTGAGTTCGCGCGGGGGAACGTTTGCTGCACCCTCGCGTAGGAGGGTCGAGGACAGCGGGAGTGCGCGGAGATGGTGGCGGTTCCCTTCGAGACGGCGCTTGCGACCGCCGGTGTCGGCAGGTTCCAGCGCCGGCTCCTCGGCATATTCGGGCTCGTCTGGGCGGCCGACGCCATGCAGGTGCTGGCGATCGGCTTCACCGCGCCCTCGATCGCCGCCACCTTCGGGCTGACGGTGCCCCAGGCGCTGCAGACCGGGACGGCCTTCTTCCTCGGCATGCTGATCGGGGCGAGCCTCTTCGGCCGGCTCGCTGACCGCTTCGGCCGCCGGCGCGTGCTGATCGTGACGGTGCTGATCGACGCCGTGTTCGGCATCCTCTCCGCGTTTGCGCCCGACTTCGCGTGGCTCCTCGCGCTCCGCTTCCTGACCGGCCTCGGGGTCGGCGGGACGCTGCCGGTCGACTACGCCATGATGGCGGAGTTCCTCACGCCCGACCGTCGCGGCCGCTGGCTGGTCATCCTGGAGGGCTTCTGGGCGGTCGGCACCGTCGCGGTCGCGCTCATCGCCTGGGCGGCGCAGGCGTCCGGGGTCGAGGCGCCCTGGCGCACCATCTTCTTCTTCACCGCGCTGCCGGCCCTCGTCGGCATCGTGCTGCGCTTCTGGGTGCCGGAATCGCCGCTCTATCTGCTGCGCACCGGGCAGGCCGGGAAGGCCCGCGCCGTGCTCGACCGCATCGCGCGCACCAACGGCCGGCCCGCGCCTTCGGCGGATCTCGCCGAGGCCGCCGGCGGCAAGGCCGGTCTGCGGGCCCTCTTCTCGCCGGGCCTGCTGCGCACCAGCCTCCTGATCCTCGCGACCTGGTTCCTCGTGTCGGTGTCCTATTACGGCATCTTCGTGTGGCTGCCGTCGCGCCTCGCCGGCGAGGGCTTCGGCTTCGTGCGCGGCCATCTCTTCCTGGTGGTCCTCGCGCTCGCGCAGATCCCTGGCTATGCGCTCGCCGCCTACGGCGTGGAGCGCTGGGGGCGGCGGCCGACGCTGATCGGGTTCCTGCTCCTCAGCGCCGCGGGCTGCTTCCTCTACAGCCTCACGACATCCGCACCCCTCGTCGCGACCTCCATGATGGTCATGAGCTTCGCGCTGCTCGGCACCTGGGGCTCGCTCTACGCCTTCACCCCGGAGCTGTACCCGACCACGCTCAGGGCGACCGGCATGGGCGCGGCCGGCACGATGGCGCGTCTCGGCGGCCTGCTCGCGCCGTCCGCGATGGCGCCGGTCATCGCCTCCGGCTTCGGCTTCGCGCTCGCCGTCTTCGCCGGGCTCCTCGTGATCGCGGCCGGCGCGGTCGCCGCGATCGGGGTGGAGACGCGCAACGTGCCGCTCAGGTGACGGGCACGGCCGCGCGCGGCTCGCGAGATCCCGAGCCCTCCTGCGCGCGCTCCTGGAGGTGCTGGAGGAACCCGCAGAGCGCCTCCTCGGGGTCGTCCGACTCGCCCGTGACGACGGTGATGCCCCAGCGCCCGAGGACCGCCTGCTGGACCGGGTTGGCGCGCGGCATGAAGACGAAGCTCTTCGGGCGGTCGCGCTCGTAGCCGGACCGCGCCCAGGTCTCCCACAATCGGTGGAGGAGCAGCCGGATGTTCAGGTCCTGCATCGAATAGCCGATGAAGAGCACCGGATGCCCCATGGCGTCGGCGCGGAACTTCACGTCGAGCGGGGAATCGAAGGAGAGGCGCGAGAAATAGTCGGTCTCGGCGAGGACGAGGCTCGAATCGTCCTCGAAGTCGCCGTGGAACTTCACGATCTGCGTGACGTCCCAGGTCGCCTTGGCGACGTCGCGGGCGTTCGCCACCTTCACGTATGGCCTGCCCGCGAGCTCGTAAGCCGTCTCGAGGTTCCGGTCGTAATTCGTCGTGTAGATGATCGGGAAGTCGAGCTCCACCAGGAACTGGTGGAGGCGCGAGGCCCGGACGCGCTCCTCCGACACCTTCCATTCCCGGTCCATCCAGCTCCTGAGCGGGCCGATGCTGCCCTGCCGCAGCCGGTAATACTCGGCGAGCGCCTGATGCGACCCGGCGGTGGCGATCGCCTCGGCCGGATCCATGCCGAGCTCGGCGGCGAGGTGCTCGATCAGCGTCTGCCAGGACGGCAGGCCGACGCTCATCGAGACGCCGGCGCCGGCGAACAGGATGGCGCGCCTTTCGCGCACGGCGTCAACGAGTTCGGCGAGATCGTCGGGCATTGCGGGGCGGGAACAGGAAGCGCGCCGGCTTCGTTCCCGTCCGCTGTCAGACGACGACCTCGCGGGCGGGGAAGGCCGGCTGGCCGAACACGCGGCGATAGCGCTCGATCTCCCCGGGCTCGCCGGTCGCCTTGTTCGGGTTGTCCGAGAGCTTGACCGCCGGCCGTCCCTCCGCCTCCGTCACCTTGCACACGAGCGAGATCGCCTCGAGCCCGGTGAGCCGCTTCGGCGACACGCCGCGGAAGTCGTTGGTGAGGTTCGTGCCCCAGCCGAAGCTCATCCGCACCCGGCCCTGGAAGTGGCGGTAGGTCGCCTCGATCGTATCGACGTCCATCGCGTCGGAGAAGACGAGGAGCTTGTCGCGGGGGTCGACCCCGTGCGCCATCCACCATCGGATGATCGCCTCGCCGCCCTCGATCGGGGGCGCGGAATCTGGGCGGAAGCCGGTCCAGTCGGCGACCCAGTCCGGGGCGTCGCGCAGGAACGAGGCGGTGCCGAACGTGTCCGGGAGCACGACCAGCAGGTTGCCGCCGTAATAGCTCTGCCACTGCTCCAGCACCCGGTAGGGCGAGAGCCGGAGCGCCTCGTCGCCCTCGGCGAGCGCGGCCACCACCATCGGCAGCTCGTGCGCGTTCGTGCCGATCGCCTCGAGGTCGCCCTGCATGGCGATGAGCACGTTGCTGGAGCCGATGAAGGACGGGCCGAGCCCCTCCTTCAGCGCCTCCACGCACCAGCGCTGCCACAGGAACCCGTGGCGCCGCCGCGTGCCGAAATCGGAGATGACGAGGTCGGGGAGCTGGCAGAGCCGCTCGACCTTGTTCCAGAGTTTCGCCTTGGCGCGCGCATAGAGGACGTCCAGCTCGAACCGGCCGAGACCGTTCATGGCGGAGCGCGAGCGCAGCTCGTTGATGATGGAGAGCGCGGGGATCTCCCACATCATGGTGTGGGTCCACAGGCCGCGGAAGTGCAGCTCGAACTGGCCGTCGACCCGCCGCAGCTCGTAGTCCGGCAGCTGGAAGTCCTTGAGCCATTCGAGGAATTCCGGTCCGAAGATCTGCTTGCGGCCGTAGAAGGTGATGCCGGCGAGCCAGATCATCTCCTGCTTGCCGAAACGGACGCCGCGCGCGTGGTCGAGCTGGGCGCGGAGCTCGGCCTCGTCGATCTCGTCGGCGAGGCGCACCCGCGTGGTGCGGTTGATGAGCGAGAAGGTGACCTGCGTGTCCGGGTAGAGCCCCCACACCATCTGCAGCATCAGGAGCTTGTAGAAGTCGGTGTCGAGCAGGCTGCGGACGATCGGGTCGAGCTTGAAGGTGTGGTTCCACACCCGCGTCGCAATGTCGGTCGGGACGGTGCTCACCGGCAACCTCGGCCGCCTGGCGTCGATCCGGCCCGGCCGGCCCGTTCCGATGTTCGCGCTTCAATCCGCATCGCCGCTTCGCTCGTGCCCGTCTTCGTTCGTGCTGCCGCAGCATGGACCAACTCGGCTGCAGACGAAACGGTGACCGAGGGGTCGATCGTGCAGGCGCCGGTTCGCAGCCGCGCCGTCGCCGTGCCGAGCTCCCGCACCGGCAGCAAAAAAGTCCTTCACTCCGTAAGTACTTGGAACGGCAGTCATTCGATCGCGTTTGGACCGGCAACGAGACTATCAACGTCACAGGCCGGAGCCGTTCATGGCTGAGAATTCATTTGCGGGGATGCTGGCCGCCACGGCCTGCATCGCTCTCCTCCTCTTCGTCTTCATCGTCCCGCGCGGCGACGAGCCCGGCCCCGAGGTCCGGGTCGCCACCTGGCCGTGGGAGAACGCGCAGACCATCGCGGTGCGGGAGGTCGGCAGGCCGTAACGGGGCCCGATCGCCCGCCGCCGCGGCGAAGCGCGCGCTTGCCGCCGGTCCGTCTTCGGGCGAAAGCGAGGCTCCAGGCCGATGAGGCCGACGGAGCCTCAGATGCCGAAGCCGCGCAGCCTCGCCGACCGCCTTCTCCTCGCCGCCGCCGCGCTCTGCGGCGGCACGGGCGTCGCCGGCCGCGCCGCCCCCCCGCCCCAGCCCCGCCCCGGCCACCAGG
>JAEZEK010000021.1 GCA_023417735.1 Pseudomonadota bacterium
GCGCCGGACCGAGGCGCAGACGCCGTCGAGCCTCGTCGCCTGCTTCGGCCCGGACGAGCCGCTGGCACTCGATTCCGGCGGCTCGCTCACGTCGTTCCAGATCGCCCACCAGACCTATGGCGAACTCAATTCCGACAGGTCGAACGCGGTCCTGATCTGCCATGCGCTGACAGGCGACCAGCATGTCGCAAACGTTCACCCGGTGACCGGCAAGGGCGGCTGGTGGTCGCTGATGGTGGGACCCGGCCGGCCAGTCGACACCGAGCGCTATTTCGTGATCTGCGCGAACGTGCTCGGCGGCTGCATGGGTACGACCGGCCCGGCCTCGCTCGATCCGGCAAGCGGCGAGCCCTACGCGCTGTCGCTCCCCGTCGTCACCATCCCAGACATGGTGCGCGCCCAGGCGATGCTGATCGACCGGCTCGGCATCGACACGCTCTTCGCCGTCATCGGCGGCTCCATGGGCGGGATGCAGGTGCTGCAATGGGCGGCGGCCTATCCCGACCGGGTGTTCGCGGCGATCCCGATCGCGACGGCGGCGCGGCACTCCTCGCAGAACATCGCCTTCCACGAGGTCGGCCGCCAGGCGGTGATGGCCGACCCGGACTGGTGCGGCGGAAATTACCTCGCGCTCGGACGCAGCCCGCGCAAGGGCCTCGCCGTCGCCCGGATGGCGGCCCACATCACCTATCTCTCCGACGAGGCGCTGCACCGCAAGTTCGGCCGGAACCTGCAGGACCGGCTCGCCATCACGTTCGGCTTCGACGCGGACTTCCAGATCGAATCCTATCTGCGGCACCAGGGCATGACCTTCGTCGACCGGTTCGACGCCAATTCCTACCTCTACATGACGCGGGCGATGGATTATTTCGATCTGGCAGCGGATTACGGCGGCGTGCTCGCAAATGCGTTCAAGGGCTCGCGGACACGCTTCTGCGTCATGTCCTTCACCTCCGACTGGCTGTTCCCCACTTCGGAGAACCGCACCATCGTGCATGCGCTGAACGCGGCCGGCGCGAACGTCTCCTTCGTCGAGATCGCGACCGACAAGGGCCACGATTCCTTCCTGCTCGACGAGCCCGAGATGCACGCGACGATGTCCGGCTTTCTCGCCGGGGCGGCGCGCAAGCGGGGAATCGCGTGACGAACACCGGCCTGAACGGCACGATGCGGGCCGATCCGGAACGCGTCGACCTCGACGTCGTCGCCCATTTCGTGACGCCGGGCGCGCGCGTCCTCGACGTCGGCTGCGGCGCCGGGGAATTGCTGCACCGGCTGGAAACCGAGAAGCAGGTCGACGGCCGCGGCATCGAGCTGTCGCAGAAGGGGGTGAACCTCGCCGTCGCCCGCGGGCTTTCGGTCGTGCAGGGCGACGCCGACCACGACCTCGAGACCTATCCCGACCAGAGCTTCGATTTCGCCATCCTGAGCCAGACGCTGCAGGCGACCTACAATCCGCGCGTCGTGCTGGAGCACCTGCTCCGGATCGGACGGAAGGCGATCGTGTCGTTCCCGAACTTCGGCCACTGGCGGATCCGCGCCAAGCTGCTCCTCAACGGCCGCATGCCGATCACGGAGAACCTGCCCTACAGCTGGTACGACACGCCGAACATCCATTTCTGCACGATCTACGATTTCCTGACTCTCACCGAGGAGATCGACGCCCGGATCGAAGCGGCGGTCGCCCTTTACGGGCGCGGGCACCGTCTCAGCGAGAAGGCGCCCTGGCCGCTCTGGAACGTGATCGGGGAGCAGGCGGTCTTCGTCCTCTCAAACCGGTGAGCGGCCGGCGAGCCCAGGCGTCGGGTTGAGCGCCGGCCGGAAGGCGGGCGAGAGGACGCGCTTCTTGCGGACCGCGGCGACGTACTCGGTTCGCTTGGTCGCCCGCACGCAGATCACGCCCGAGAAGGCCGGCCAGAGCTCGGCGCCGACGCGGTCGAGCGGGACGGTCGCCCGGAGAAGGGGTGCGCTCCGCACGGGCGGCATGTGGAGCGCGCTCGTCCACTGTTCGGCCTGGAACCCCACGGCGTTGAAGAGGCGCTTGGCCTGCCCGCGCGAGAACGGGCGGCCGAAGCCGAAGGGCGAGATGTCCGAGCGCGCCCAGGGCCCCTGCCTGTTGGGGAGGACGGCGACGATCCGCCCGCCCGGCGAGAGGACGCGCCGCAGCTCCTCCATCAGCACCTGCGGGCGCGCCGACATCTCGAGCGCGTGGATCAGGTAGATCCAGTCGACGCTGGCATCCGAGAGCGGAAGCTGGTCCTCGTGCACGAGCGCCGTCGCCGACGGCTGCTCGGGCGGCCAGTCGAGGACGCCCTGCCCGGCCGGCATAAAGGCGAGCACACGCTCGACGGTCCCGCGCAGCGATCCGAGATAGGGGGTCACGAAGCCGAAGCCCAGGACGCGCGCGCTCGGCTCCGGGCGGCCGAGGGCGGCCACGGCGGTTCCGACCTTGCGCGCGACGACCGACCCGAGGAGGGTTCGATAGAAGTCCCTGAGCTCGATGACGTCGAGATACATGGCCCCCTCGACCCGCGAATCCCGGGCGCGCCATTATCCATCTTGGGCGGTTGCTGTCGCCCCTCCCCGGCCGCAATTCGGCCCGGGCGCTCTTCGCATCCGCAGACCGCTTCCCTATAACGCCATCCACTGCAGGCTCGGCCGGTCCAGAGGGAGAGTTCGATGGCATTCGAAATCGCGCAGTTCACGGCCCGATCGGACAATTTCTGCGTGCTCGTCCACGATCCGGCGAGCGGCGCGACCGCCTCCATCGACGCGCCCGAGGCCGACGCCATCATCGACGCGCTGGAGCGGACGGGCTGGCGGCTCACGCACATCCTCGTCACGCACAAGCATTCCGACCACGTCGAGGGGATTCCGGCCCTGAAGGCGCGCTACGGCGCGGAGGTGATCGGGCCGGAAGCGAGCGCGGCCGAGACCGGGCTCTACGACCGCACCGTATCCGACGGCGACCGCTTCACCTTCGGCGGGACGACGGTCGAGGTGATCGCCACGCCGGGCCACACGCTCGACCACGTCACCTATCACATGCCCGGGGAGAAGCTCGCCTTCGCCGGCGACACGCTGTTCGCGCTCGGCTGCGGGCGCGTCTTCGAGGGCACGCCGCAGATGATGTGGGGCTCGCTCCTGAAGCTCAGGGCCCTGCCCGCCGACACGACCGTCTATTGCGGCCACGAGTACACGCTCTCGAACGCCCGCTTCGCGGCGACGGTCGATCCCAGCAACACCGAGCTGACGGAGCGGCTGCGCGAGGTTGAGCGGCTGCGCAACGACGGCAAGGCGACGCTGCCGACCACGATCGGGCGCGAGATCGCGACCAACCCGTTCCTGCGCGCCGACAGCCCCACCGTCATGGCGGCGGTCGACCTGACCGGGGCCGACCCGGCCGAGGTGTTCGCCGAGGTCCGCCGACGCAAGGACCGCTTCTGAGCGCGGCGCGGCACGGCGTGCCGGCCGGGGCGGGCGGCGCGTCCGGCCTTCACGCCATCTTGTAGACCGCCCCGCCCCGCTGGCGCTTGCGCAGGTGCCGCCGTTCGGGGGATAATGGCGGCTCAGTCACGACAACGCATTCGCCGCCTTACGGGCGGCATCGGGCATCGGCCTCCCGACGGAGGGGACCGAGCCGGACTCCGCTTTCCATCCACACCTTTCTTGGGACCGTCGGGGAGAATCCAGATGGTGACGATCAACGTCAATGGACGAGACCACGCTCTGGACGTCGAGGAGGACATGCCCCTCCTCTGGGCGATCCGGGACATGATCGGGCTGACCGGCACGAAGTTCGGCTGCGGCCAAGCGCTCTGCGGCGCCTGCACCGTCCACGTCGACGGGACGCCGGTGCGTTCGTGCCAGACCTCGGTCGGCGACGTCGGCGGCGCGGCGGTGACGACGATCGAGGGCGTCGGCGGCAAGGTCGCCGAGACGGTGCAGGCGGTCTGGGCGGAGATGGACGTGCCGCAATGCGGCTACTGCCAGTGCGGCAAGATCATGTCGGCGGTCGCGCTCGTCGCGGAAACGCCGCGGCCGAGCGACGAGGACATCGACGCGGCGATGAGCGGCAATCTCTGCCGCTGCGCCACCTATCACCGCATCCGCGGCGCGATCCACGAATCCGCCCGCCGCCTGGAGGCCTGACGCCATGCTGACGAACCTGAAGATCGCGGCACCGTTCCTTTCCGGGGCCCGGGCCACGCGGCGCGGCTTCCTCATCGGCGCGGCGGCGGTCGCCGGCGGCTTCGCCGTCGGGTTCCGGCCGGCGCTGGCCGCCGGAGATGCGGCGGCGGCGGAGGCCGTCAACCCGTTCGACGCCTACCTCACGATCACGCCGGACGACCGGGTGACGATCATCTCGTCGCAGTTCGACATGGGCCAGGGCTCCTATCACGGCCTCGCGACGCTGGTCGTGGAGGAGCTCGGCGCGCGCTGGGACCAGATCGAAGTGGTCGGCGGCGCGGGCGACGTGAAGAAGTACGGCAACCTCGCCTGGGGCGGCGCGGCGCAGGGCTCCGGCGGCTCGACCTCCATCGCCTCGTCCTGGGACCGATACCGCACGGCCGGCGCGGCGGCGCGCGAAATGCTGGTCGCGGCGGCGGCGCAGGCCTGGAACGTGCCGGCCGGCGAGATCACGGTCGCCGACGGCGCGGTGAGCCATCCGCGCGCGGGCACGGCGAGCTTCGGCTCGCTCGCCGAGGCGGCGGCGAAACAGCCGGTGCCTGCCGATGTCGCGCTGAAGGCGCCGGAGGACTGGATCGTCATCGGTGATGAGAACGTCCGCCGCTACGACAGCCGGTCGAAGACCAACGGGACGCACGCCTTCACGATCGACCTGAAGCTGCCGGGCCTCCTCACCGCCGTGATGGTCCACCCGCCGCGCTTTGGCGCCAAGGTGAAGTCGTTCGACGGCGCGGCGGCGAAGGCGCTGCCGGGGGTGGTCGACGTGGTCGAGACGCCGCGCGGCGTCGCCGTCGTGGCGGAGCACATGTGGGCGGCGCTGAAGGGCCGCGACGCGGTCGAGGTTGAATGGGACGAGGCGGGCGCGGAGACCCGCGGATCGGGCGAGATCCTCGCCGAGTACCGCAGGATCGCCGGCCAGACGCCGGCCGCCACCGCGCGGCGGGAGGGCGACAGCGCGGACGCCTTCGCGAGCGCGGCGAAGGTGATCGACGGGGAGTACGAGTTCCCCTACCTCGCCCACGCCGCGCTCGAGCCGCTCAACGCCATCGCGCGGATCGGCGAGGACGGCACGGTCGAGGTCTGGGGCGGGCACCAGATGCCCGACGTCTACCAGTTCGTCGCCGCGCAGGTCGCCGGGACGACGCCGGACAAGGTCCGGCTCCACGTCATGAAGACGGGCGGCGGCTTCGGACGGCGCGCCGTCGCCGACGCCGACGTGATCGTGGAGGCGGTCGCCGTCTCCAAGGCGCTCGGCGGCCGCCCGGTCCGGGTGCAGTGGACGCGCGAGGACGACATGAAGGGCGGCCGCTACCGGCCGGCCTACGTCCACCGGCTGAAGGCCGGCCTCGATGCCGACGGCCGGATCGTCGCGTGGGAGCACCACATCGTCGGCCAGTCGATCATGAAGGGCACGCCCTTCGAGCAGGCGGTGCAGAACGGCGTCGACCCGACCTCCGTGGAGGGCGCCTCCAACCTCCCCTACCGGCTGCCGAACCAGACCGTCGGGCTGACGACGACGGATGTCGGCGTTCCGATCCTGTGGTGGCGCTCGGTCGGCTCGACCCACACGGCCTATGCGGTTGAGACCTTCATCGACGAGATCGCGGCGGCGGCAGGCGCCGACCCGCTCGCGTACCGCCTCGCCATGCTGTCGGACTCGCCCCGGCACGCCGCCGTGCTGCGGCTCGCCGCAGAGAAGGCCGGCTGGGACACGCCGCCGCCGGAGGGCCTGGTCCGCGGCATCGCGCTCGCCGAGAGCTTCAGCACCTATGTGGCGCAGGTGGTCGAGGCGCGCGTGACCGATGGCGGCGTCAGCGTCGAGCGGGCGGTCTGCGCCGTCGATTGCGGCGTGGCGGTCAACCCCGACAACGTCCGCGCCCAGATGGTAGGCGGCATCGGCTTCGGGTTAGGCGCGATCCTGGCCGAGGAACTGACGCTGACCGAGGGGCGCGTCGACCAGGCGAACTACGACGGCTACACGCCGCTGCGGATCGAGGCGATGCCGAAGGTGGAGGTGCATATCGTGCCCTCGAGCGAGCGGCCGACCGGCGTCGGCGAGCCGGGCGTGCCGCCGATCGGGCCGGCGGTCGCAAATGCGATCCGTTCGGCCACGGGGCGGCCGGTCCGGGTGCTGCCCATCGCCAAGGCGCTCAGCGCCTGAGTGCCGGGTCGGAAAACCGCATGGCGATCGCTCGATCAGAGAGTCCGGCCGGAGCGAATCCGGCCGGGCTTGCCCGGCTGATCCGGTTGCCGGCGGAGCGGCCGTGACGCGGCCGCCGCTCTCCTCCGGCCTCGACGCGGCCGACGTGATCCGTCTCCTGGCGCTCGAGCCGCATCCGGAGGGCGGGCACTTCCGCGAGACGTTCCGCGATGCCGACGGCCATGGCGGCCGGGCGCACGGGACGGCCATCTACTACCTCCTCGCGCAGGGCGAGCGCTCGCACTGGCACCGGGTCGACGCGGCGGAGATCTGGCACTTCTATGCCGGCGCGCCGCTTCGCCTGGACGTCAGCGGGGCGGGCATGGCCCGCTCCCACACGCTCGGCCCGGACCTCCTTGCAAGCCACGCCCCGCAGGCGATCGTGCCGGCGCGCGCCTGGCAGGCGGCGGAGAGCCTCGGCGCATGGACCCTCGTCGGCTGCACCGTGTCGCCCGGCTTCCACTTCCCCGGCTTCGAGCTCGCCCCGCCCGGCTGGGTGCCGGAGGGGTGGGAGGATTGAGCCGCCGCCCGGCACGCCACGGCCGGTGCAAGGCCATTCACGGTCCATGTACGAGCCGTACAGATCGGGTTCCCGCCCGCCCCCGCAGGTTGGAGCTGAGCAATCGTCACCGGCGAGCCGCAGATTCTGGACGTCGTGGACGTGTTGCCTGTCACGGGTCCGACGCGCACGACCGCTTCGGGACGCGGCGCCCGATCGACCTCCCTGAGGCGCAGCGGACGACGATCGCGAACTGCTCGAAGTCCTGAACCGACCTGGGCGCCTGCCGCGCTGAGGTCGCGGCGCGGCAGGCGGAGTTCGAAGGCGCTCGTCGACTTTCGCGACGGATTCGCCGGATCGGGCGTGGTTCCTCGCCCATTCCGAGGTCCCCGGTTCTCGCGACGCGACGACCCGGACGGCAGCAGGCGAGCAAGGACACGGGCGTATCCGTTCAGGTCATGTTCATGTTCGTGCGCCGACCATCTGCGCGCAAAGTGACGTCGCGTTCTGGCGAGCAGAGCCCCACCTCGTTTGCCCCCCCGGAACCTCTGCTCGCCAGCACCTTTCAACGCCGATCTCTCCTGCAATTGCGGTCCTTGGCCACGTGTCCCGGAGCGGGGCGGCGGCGCTCCGAACCGCGCCGGCGCCTGGTCGCACGCAGATGCGCCTCGGTCCGGGCCTTCAGCCAGTCCTGCGGCCCGGGTGCCTCCATGCCCCTCGCACCGGCCAACGGGCCCGTTTCAGGCAGCACGGACCCCGATCGGAACCGCTCAGGCGGAGGCTTCGAAGGCGCGCCGTCGCGTCAGGGCCGGCAGCGAGGCGAGGAGCGCGCCCGCCGTGATGAGCGCGGCGGCGAGCGCGCTGCCGAGCGTCGGCTCCGCGTAGCCCGAGAGAACGAGGGCGAGCGTGGACAGGAGCGGCGCGGCGTAGGAGGCGACGCCGAGGACCTGGATGTTGCCGCGCTTCACGCCGTGGTCCCAGACGTAGAAGGCGGCGCCGACCGGCATCAGGCCGAGTGCCGCGATCGCCCCCCACTCCGCCCCGGAGGCCGGCCAGACCGTCTCCTCGACGAGGAGGTGGGCCGCGCCGCTGAGGAGCGCCGTCGCCAGGCAGAAACCGGCGACGATCCCGGTCGGCACGGCGGCGAACCGGCGCGACAGCAGAGAGTAGCCCGCCCAGGTGAGCGCGCAGGCTGCGGCGGCCGCATAGCCGGTTGCGTAGCGGCCCTCGAAGGCCATGCCGCCGCGGCCGACGACGAGGACGGTGCCGGCCAGGCCGAGCAGCGCGCCGGCGACGTGGAACCAGCGCAGGCGCTCGCCCGGCAGGAGCGCCGAGAAGACGACGATCAGGAGCGGCCAGAGATAGGCGATCAGGCTCGCCTCGACGGCGGGCGCGTTCCTGAGCGCCGTGAAGTAGAAGGCGTGATAGCCGAAGAGGCCGCCGATTCCGACAGCCCAGACCGGCCAGGGCTGCCGCAGGTCGCCCCAGCGCCCGCTCGCCGCCAGCCAGAGCAGGCCGATCGCGGCGCCGATCAGGAAGGTGAGCGCGGAGAGCTGGAACGGCGGCACGGTTCCGCTCGCCGCCGTCAGGAGCGCGAGCAGCGCCCACATCAGGATGGCCAGGAATCCGAGGAGCGTGGCGGCGGTGCGGCTCTGCATGAGGTGGAGATGGTCCGGCTGCGTGGCGCTGCTCTAGCCGGGCCGCGGGCCAGGGGAAAGCCCCGCGCCGCACCTCACGCCGTCTTGCGGCACAGATCCTTGCGGCCGTGGAACTCGGAGATCGAGCGGTTGAGCTCGGCGCCGAAAATGAAGATGAGCGCCTGGATGTAGAGGAAGAACATCAGCGCCACGATGCCGCCGAGGCCGGCATAGGTCGCGCTGTAATTGGCGATCTCGGTCAGGTACATGCCGAAGATGCGACCCGAGATCCACCATCCGGCGAGCGTCACGAGCGCGCCGACGGCGACGCTCTTCACCCGCCGCTTCCGCGCCGGGAGAAGCAGGTGGACGAGCGCCAGCGTCAGCCCCATCACGCCGATGAGCAGCACCTCCCGCATCACCCGGAGCGCATTGACCTCGAAATGAATGTCGAGCACCTGCGCCTCGATGTAGTGCAGCCAGACCGGGACCACGATGCCGAGCGATCCCATCGCGATGATGAAGACCATCGCGATGAAGACGAAGACGAGGTCGCTGCCGTATCGCCTCAGGAGGCTGCGGTCCTCGGCACAGCGATAGGCGCGGTTGAGCCCGTCCCGCACCGCCTCCACCGCGCCTGTGATGCTGATCAGGGTGACGGTCAGGCCGACAGTCAGGAGGCTCGCCTTGTTGGGGGTGGCGAAGATGCGCTGCAGCTCGGGCTGGATGATCCGGACCATGTGCTCGGGGAAGGCGGCGAGCGCCTCCCGGCTGATGTAGTCGGCCAGATCCGGGCCGCCGAGGATGGCCCCGAGCGCCACCAGGAAGATCAGGAACGGAAACAGGGCGAAGATGAGCGAGAAGGCGATGGCGCTCGCCACCATCACGCCGTCGTGCCAGAGGACCCCCGTCACCGCATTGCGGACGACCACGCCGACCGCACGCCCGAACCGCCCGAGCTCGTCCAGCCGAAGCTGCACGTCCGAGCGGCGCGGCCGGTCGTCGTGCCGCCCAGGGTGATGCTCGACTCCGACGCTCATCCGTTCGAAACGACCCCGCTTGCGCCGGCCCCCGGCGGGGGCGGCCGCCGCTCCGGCCGGAACGGGACCCTAGCCGTTCGCCATGTACTGGCCGCCGTTAATCGACAGCACCGCCCCTGTCATATAGGCGGCCGGCTCGGAGACCAAATAGACGACGAGCGCGCCGATCTCCTCCGCCTTGCCGAGCCGGTTGAGCGGCACGCCCGCGATGATCCCCTCCAGCACCTTCTCCGGGACGGCCGCGACCATGTCGGTGTCGATGTAGCCCGGGCAGATGCAGTTCACGGTCACGCCCTTGCGCGCGTTCTCGAGCGCGAGCGCCTTGGTGAAGCCGATCACCCCGGCCTTGGCGGCGGAATAGTTGACCTGCCCGATCTGCCCCTTCTGCCCGTTCACCGACGAGATGTTCACGATCCGGCCGAAGCCGCGCTCGCGCATGCCGTCGATCACCGGCTTCGTCATGGTGAACATGGAATCGAGGTTGGTGCGCAGCACCGCCGACCAGGCATCGTAGTCCATCTTGTGGAACCAGCCGTCGCGCGTGATGCCGGCATTGTTGACGAGGATGTCGACCGGCCCGACCGCGGCCTCGACCTCGCGCACGCCGGCCGCGCAAGCCTGCGGATCGGCGACGTCCCACTTGAAGACCTCGATGCCGGTCTCCCGCCGGAAGGCCTCGGCCCTCTCGGTGTTGCCGGCATAGGTCGCCGCGACCGTATGGCCGGCCTCCTTCAGCGACGTTGCGATGGCGGCGCCGATGCCGCGCGTGCCGCCGGTGACGAGTGCTGTCCTGGGCATTCGCTCTCCCTTCCGGTTCTTGTTCGACTTCTTCCGCCGAGCGGGCCGGAGCCGCAGCCCCGGCCCGGCCAGGTCAGTCGCGTTCCACGCACAGGGCGACGCCCATGCCGCCGCCGATGCAGAGCGTGGCGAGCCCCTTCCGCGCGCCCCGGCGCTGCATCTCGAACAGCAGCGTGTTGAGGACGCGGGCGCCGGACGCGCCGATCGGATGGCCGATCGCGATGGCGCCGCCATTGACGTTGACGATCTCCGGATTCCAGCCGAGGTCCTTGTTGACGGCGCCGGCCGGCGGCGCGCACGCCCCCGTGCTCCAGGTGCGCGACCTCACCG
>JAEZEK010000044.1 GCA_023417735.1 Pseudomonadota bacterium
TTTGTATTCTCTGGGTGGGGGGGCCCCACGGCCGCGCCTCGTCCTGCGGCAGGCCGGCGAACGGCGTCTCGTAGGTCGAGTACATGTTGGCGGTGGGCGACGCGAACTCGGCCGCGCAGGTGTCGACCCGCTTGAAGACCGGGTGCACGCCGAGCCCGTGACGGTGGGCGCGGACCTCCGCCTCGCTCGAGCCGGTGAGCTTCGCGAGCCGCGCGTCGGAGAAGCCCATGGCCTTCAGCCGGCGCATGAGCCCGGCGCTTTGCGGGAGGCCGTGCTCGCGGACGCGGCCCTCCGTCTCCACGAGGCCCTCGATCTGCCGGATGAACCACGGATCGATGTGGCAGGCGCGGTGGATCTCCTCCACGCCCATGCCCAGCCGGAGCGCCTCCGCGACGGTGAGCAGCCGGTCCGGCCGGGGTGCGGCGAGCGCGGCCCGGACGGCGTTCCGGTCGTCGCCCTGGCCGAGGCCGGCGATCGGCACCTCGTCGAGGCCGGTGAGCCCCGTCTCCAGGCCGCGAAGCGCCTTCTGGAGCGATTCCTGGAAGGTGCGGCCCATCGCCATCACTTCGCCGACCGACTTCATGGAGGTGGTCAGCGCCGGTTCGGCGCCCGGGAACTTCTCGAAGGCGAAACGCGGGATCTTCGTGACGACGTAATCGATCGTCGGCTCGAAGGCCGCCGGCGTCGCGCCGCCGGTGATGTCGTTCTCCAGCTCGTCGAGCGTGTAGCCGACCGCCAGCTTTGCCGCGACCTTGGCGATCGGGAAGCCGGTCGCCTTGGAGGCGAGCGCCGAGGAGCGGGAGACGCGCGGATTCATCTCGATCACGACCATCCGCCCGTCGGCCGGATTGATCGCGAACTGGACGTTCGATCCGCCGGTCTCCACGCCGATCTCGCGCAGCACCGCGATCGAGGCGTCGCGCATCGACTGGTATTCCTTGTCGGTCAGCGTCAGCGCCGGCGCGACCGTGATGGAATCACCGGTATGGATGCCCATCGGGTCGATGTTCTCGATGGAGCAGATGATGATGCAATTGTCGTCCCGGTCCCGGACGACCTCCATCTCGTACTCCTTCCAGCCGAGCACCGACTGCTCGATCAGGACCTCGTTGGTGGGCGAGGCGTCGACGCCGGTGAGCACCAGGTCGTAGAGCTCGTCGATCGTGTAGGCGATGCCGCCGCCCGTGCCGCCGAGCGTGAAGGAGGGCCGCACCACGGCGGGGAGGCCGGTGACCTTCGTCGCCTGCAGCGCCTGCGTGCGGGCGTTGAGATTGTATTCCTCGATCAGGTGCTGCCGCTCCGCGGCCGGCATGCCAGCGGCGTTCGCCGCCGTCAGCCGCCTGGACATCTCGTGCATGTTGACGAAGGCGGCGCGCGGCGTCTCGAGCCCGATCTTGCTCATCGCGTCGCGGAAGAGCTCGCGGTCCTCGGCCTTGTCGATGACTTCGGCGCGGGCGCCGATCATCTCGACGCCGTACTTCTCGAGCACGCCCATCTTGTTGAGCGAAAGGGCGCAGTTCAGCGCAGTCTGGCCGCCCATGGTCGGCAGGAGCGTGTCCGGGCGCTCCTTCTCGATGATCTGTGCGACGATCTCGGGCGTGATCGGCTCGATGTAGGTGGCGTCCGCCATCTCCGGGTCCGTCATGATCGTCGCCGGATTGGAATTGACCAGGATGATCCGGTAGCCCTCGGCGCGCAGCGCCTTGCAGGCCTGCGTGCCGGAATAGTCGAACTCGCACGCCTGGCCGATGATGATCGGGCCGGCGCCGATGATGAGGATGGAGGAGATATCGGTGCGTTTCGGCATAATCCGCGCGTGTTTGAAGAGGCCTGGCGACGATGCCCGGCCGGAGAGAGGCTGCTTCCCGACGTGAGAGTCCGGGGCTTATAAAGGAAAAGGGCGGTCGCGCAAAGGCGACCGGCTGGCCGCCGAGGCGCGGCATGCGTCCGGTGTCCCGTCGCTCCTGCAGCAGCGTCCCGGCCCCGGCGGCCGGGAAGAATGGCATGATCCGGAACCGGCGCACGGTTCCGCTTCTTACATAGCCGGTGAATTCTCGCGGGAGCGACCGTTCGATGCGTTGGCAAGGGCGCCGTCAGAGCAGCAACATCGAGGACCGGCGCGGCGCCGGCGGCGGCTTCCGGATGCCGACCGGGATGGGGCGCGGCGGCGGCCCGGTGATCCGGCGTGCCGGCGGCGGCGGGATCGGCATGCTGATCCTCGCCGTGATCCTGATGGTGTTCTTCGGCATCAACCCGATGGACCTCCTCCAGGAGGGCGGAAGCCCGACCTCGCACCCGACCGAGACGCAACGGGCCGACCGGCCGGGCCAGACCGGGTCGGTGAGCGCGCAGAGGACGGGCCCGGCCGTCAGCGACGAGACGCGCGCCTTCGTCGCGACCGTCCTCGCCGAGACCGAGGACACGTGGAACCGGATCTTCGCGGATGCCGGCGCCGACTATCGCGAGCCGACGCTCGTCCTCTTCGAAGGCGGCGCGCGCTCGGCCTGCGGTTTCGCGAGCGCCGCCGTCGGCCCCTTCTACTGCCCGGGCGACCAGCGGATCTACCTCGACCTCTCGTTCTTCGAGGAGCTCCGCCGCCGCTTCCAAGCGCCCGGTGACTTCGCGCAGGCCTACGTCATCGCGCACGAGGTCGGGCACCACGTCCAGAACCTGATCGGCATCCTTCCAGAGTTCGCGCGCGCGCGCTCGCGCCTCAGCGAGCGGGACGCGAACGCGATGTCGGTCCGGGTCGAGCTGCAGGCGGACTGCTTCGCGGGCATCTGGGCGAACCGCACCGAACGCCGCGGCCTGCTCGAGGAGGGCGACATCGAGGAGGCGCTCAACGCCGCCCAGCAGATCGGCGACGACATGATCCAGAAGCGCACGCAGGGCTACGTCGTGCCGGACAGCTTCAACCACGGCACCTCGGAGGAGCGGATGCGCTGGTTCCGGCGCGGCTTCGAGACCGGCGACCTGGACGCCTGCGATACGATGACGGCCGCGAATTGAGAGGCGGCGCGTGATCAGGCGGGCGATCGTCATCGTCACCGCGCTGGCCGGCGGCGTGGGCGCCTCCCAGCTCCCGGAATTCGCGCAGCAGTACCGGCAGCGGCTCGGCGGCGCGCTCGACGAGATCAGGCAGGTGGTGGCCGATTTCGACGCCGACGCGGGGCGCAACCGGCTGACCCGGGAGGAGGCGCTCGCCACCTACGACCGCGCGGACGAGAACTTCCTGCGCGACCGCGGCGAGACGATGACCGGGGTGGTGCGCCGCTACGAGCACCTCGCACGCCAGCGCGAGCGGATGGACACCGTCGCCCCGGCGCTCAGGCCGCTCGCCGTCCTGCAGTTCCCGGACGAGCGGGTGGTGGAGGGTGCCTGGTCCGATTTCGAGCCTGCGGTGCCGGTGACCCCGGCCGGCATCCTGTGGGCCGGCCTCGGCCTGCTGCTCGGCGCGCTCCTCGCCTGGCTCGTCCTTCTGCCGTTCCGGCGGCGCAGCCGGAGGGCCGGGCCGGCACCGGCGGCTGGGGGTCGCGCGAACTGGTAG
>JAEZEK010000228.1 GCA_023417735.1 Pseudomonadota bacterium
AGGCCGAGGGGCCGATGGACCGCGACTACGGGCAGATCCGCTCTGCCGGCCGCGAGCGCACCCGCGACGACCGCGGCCGGTGGGACCGCGTCGACGAGGCGGCGGACGAATCCTTCCCGGCCAGCGACCCGCCGTCCTTCACGCCCGGAACGGCGTGACCGGCAGCGCTGACGCGCGAACGGGAGCGGCGCCGAGGGTCGTCATCATCGGGGCCGGCTTCGGCGGGCTGGCCTGCGCCCGGGCGCTCGGGAATGCGCGCGCCCACGTCACGGTCGTGGACCGCCGGAACTACCATCTGTTCGTGCCCCTGCTCTATCAGGTCGCAACGGCAGCGCTCTCGCCCGCCGACATCGCCCAGCCGGTTCGCCGCATCCTGAGCCGTTACCCGAACATTGACGTGATCATGGACGAGGTCACGGGCGTCGATACGGTCCGCCGCCTCGTCGGCTTCGCCAGCGCGCCCGACCTCCCCTTCGATCGGCTCGTGATCGCCGCCGGATCGCGTTACGCCTACTTCGGCCACGACGAGTGGGCGGAGATCGCGCCGGGGCTCAAGGGCATCCGCGACGCCCGGCAGATCCGCGCCCGGCTCCTGCAGTGCTTCGAGCTCGCCGAGATCACCCGGGATCCGGCGCGGCAGAAGGCGCTCATCACGACGGTGATCGTCGGCGGTGGGCCGACGGGGGTGGAGATGGCCGGCGCGGTCGCCGAACTCGCCCGGTTCACGCTCGCCCGCGACTTCCGGCATGTGGAGCCGCGGGCCGCGCGGGTGATCCTGGTGGAGGCCGGGCCGCGCATTCTGCCCCAGTTCCCGAAGGATCTCTCCGCCTATGCGCAGGAGCGGCTGGAGCGCCTCGGCGTCACCGTCATGACCGACAAAGCCGTCGAGCGGATCGAGGGTGACGGCGTGGTGGTGGGCGGCAGCCGCATCGCGGCGGGAACGATCGTTTGGGGCGCGGGGGTGGAGGCTTCGTCCGCCTCGCGCTGGATCGAGGCCGAACGCGACCGCTCCGGCCGGATCGTCGTCGCACCCGATCTGTCCGTTCCGGGCCACCACGGCGTCTATGCGATCGGTGATCTCGCGCATTGCACGGGACCGGGCGGCGACCCCCTGCCCGGCCTCGCACAGGTCGCGAGCCAGCAGGGAACGCATCTCGGCCGCGCGCTCGCGCGCGAGTTCGAGAATGGCGCCGCCCCGGGGCCGTTTGTCTTCCGTAACCGCGGGAACACGGCGATCATCGGCCGCAACGCCGCGGTCTTCGATTTCGGGACGTGGCGCCTGACCGGGTTCCCCGCCTGGCTGCTTTGGGCGATCGTGCACGTCTACCTGCTCGTCGGCTTCGAGAAGCGCCTCAGCGTCACCCTGCAATGGCTCTGGCGCTATCTCACCTACGAGCGCGGCGCCCGCCTGATCGTGCCGGACGCGCCGGACGCCACCGTTCTGGAGAAGGTGATCGAGGAGGCGCGCAAACCGCGGCCGTCCGCACCGGCCCGCCCCCAACCCCCGCACGAGGAGACCGCCGCCCCTCGGAACGGCGAAAGAGCGGCGGCGTTGGACTGACCACCGAATTCGCGGAGGGGCCCGATGGCTGGGAAGGATCGAGTAGACACGCCGCCGGCGGACGACATGCGTCCAGCCCCGAACGAGCCGCGCGAGGGGGCGGCCGGCTCGCCCAATCCCCTTGCGGAAAAAAGCCGGCAGGGCGACATTTCCGCCGCGCAGCGCGCCGACCGGAACAAGGGTGCCGACCGCCATAACGATCGCTCCTGACGCATTGCCGCCGCGACCGGTTCGCGAGCTTCCCCCGCTGCGCCGGGAGGATCTGCCGCCGGACACCTCTCACCTCGCCCGCTTCCTGATCGGCAAGACCGTCGTCCGGCTGACGGCGGAAGGGCTGCGCGCCGGACGGATCGTCGAGACGGAGGCCTATGTCGAGGACGACCCGGCGAGCCACGCCTTCCGCGGCCGCACGCGTCGCAACGCGGCGATGTTCCTGAAACGCGGCCACGCCTATGTCTACATCGCGTATGGCTGCTGGCCGGTGCTCAACGTCGCGAGCGAGGCGGAGGGGACCGGCACGGCGGTGCTACTGCGCGCCGCGGAGCCGATCGTCCCGCCAGGCCAAGCCGCTCCGGACCGCAAGGTCGCCAGCGGGCCGGGTCGCCTCGCCCGCTATCTCGGCGTCACGCTCGCCGACGACGGTGCGGACCTCTGCGCGGAGGGCGGCCTCTATCTCGCCGCAGCCGTCGGGCCGGTCGGCACGATCGCGGTGGGGCCCCGAATCGGCATCTCCAAGGCGGCCGACCGGCCGCTCCGCTTCTTCGAGATCGGCAGCCCCTCGCTCAGCGGCCCGGCGCGCCTCAACCGGCACGCGGTCCCGTAGTTGCGCCGGGACCGGCTCGGGCGCGCCACGCCTGCCGTCCCGGCGCGCCCTCAGATCGTGCCCTCGTCCGGGATGTTCAGGGTGGTCCCGCATGCCTTGCAGTGCACGGCGTCGCGGTCGTGGCGCTGCAGCCCGCAGGTCGGGCAGGAAAAGCGCACCTTGTCGGGACGGAAGAGCACCTGCGCGAGCCGCAGGAAGAGCCCGACCCCGAAGATCATGATGAGGACGGACACCATGCGCCCGCTGGTCCCGGGCAGCGTGATGTCGCCGAATCCGGTCGTCGTGAGCGCGGTCACGGTAAAATAGAGGGCATCGGCGTAGTTGCCGATGTCCGGGTTCCGCCAATGCTGCGTCTCGTAGACGATGCCCGTC
>JAEZEK010000479.1 GCA_023417735.1 Pseudomonadota bacterium
CCCTTGGCGCAGCCGCCGCACCCGGCTTCGGGATGGGCCGCGGCGCCGTCCCGGCGGCGACGGCGAGGCCCGCCTTGCGCGCCTTGCCGATGATCTGGTCGAGGACGGCCTGGCGATGTTCGAGAACCTCCTGCCGATCGAGCAGGAAACCGATCTGCGCCTCCACGCCCTGGGCCTCCACGGCGTGGCGGCTGGTCACGCGGTCCATCTCCGAGCGCAGCCGCGCGATCCGCTCCTCGTACTCGTCCTCCAGTGCCTGCTGCCTGGCGACGCTCGCGCCCAGGAGGTCGTCGCGATAGAGCAGGTAGCCGGTCGCCCCGAGATAGCCTGCCCCGAACATCAGGAAGGTCCCGATCACGGTCCCGAACAGCCAGGGCCGGACCGTGTAGGTCTTGGTCGTCCCGCCCCGCGTTATGCTGACGCGGGGCAGATCCTTGCGACGTCCGAACGCCTTCGTCTGCTGAGTCGGATGGATCATTGCTCCGGGGGCCGCGGTGGGATTCGATTGCCTCCCGACCATGCCCGCGGCACGGTTAACGGATTGTTGCGCCCGCCCGATAATGCCTGCCTCGGCCTCCGCAGAGGGCGGCTCTCAGGCGAGCTTCCGCGCCGCGGCCAGCACCTCGTCGGCGTGTCCGGGCACCTTCACGTTCCGCCAGGCCCGGGCGATCCGGCCGTTCGCGTCGATCAGGAAGATCGACCGCTCCACGCCCATATAGGTCCGCCCGTACATGGACTTCTGCTTCCAGACCCCGTAGGCCTCGGCGGCTTCCTTCGTCTCGTCCGCGGCAAGCACAATCGCGAGTCCGTGCTTCGCCTTGAACTTGTCGTGGCTCGCCACCGGATCCGGCGAGATCCCGACAACCTTCACGCCGATGCGGTCGAATTCCGCCATCTGCTCCGAGAAGGCGACCGCCTCGGACGTGCACCCGGTGGTGTCGTCCTTCGGATAGAAGTAGACGCCGACCGGCTTGCCGCGATGCTCCGCCAAGCGGAAGCTTCCGCCGCCGTCGGTCGGGAGCGCGAAATCCGGCGCCTCGTCGTCTTCTGCCACCGGCCTGTCCGTCGTCATGCTTTTGTCCCCATTTCCGGGCAGAGCACCCTGTCGCTACACCCATTGTCGCTGCTTCGGGCAGCTGAATCGTGTATCAATTTCAATTGCAAGCCTCGGATCGCTCCGTGGTCGGGCCCGCCGCGCGGAGAAGATGGCGCTGAGAGGAAGACGTTCACGAGAGATCGGCCCCGTGCTGCCCGGGCGGAGGCGGCGGTCCTGGGTGAAATGGACCGCCATCGCGGTCGCGGCAGTGGTGGTCGCGCTCGGCGCGGCGCTCGCGGGGCTCGCCTATCAGATCAGCGCGGGCGAGATCCGGTCCGATTTCCTGCGCGACCGCCTCGCGGCAGCAATAGCGGCGCGACTGCCCCCGCAGTCGCAGCTCCGGGTCGGCACGACCGCAATCGCCTTCCGGTCCGGCCAAGGGCTGGCCGTCGACGCCACCGAGGTGGCCGTGGCCCTGCCCGACGGTGTCGAGATCAGGGCGCGGTCCATCTCAACGCTGTCGGACCTTGCCGAGCTCGTCTCCGGCCGGATCGACCTGAACTCGGTCCGCGTCGAGGGTCTCACCGTCGTGCTCCCCTTTCCAGCCGACGGCTCCGTGCCCGCCAATTATGCCGACGAGGCGCGCCGCATCGCGTTGGCAATCGCCCGCGGCGTGGCGGAAGCCGATGACGGGCTCCGGTCCGCCGGCCTCGACGACGTCACGATCTCCGACGCCGTGCTGGAACTCGCGTCGGCGCCGGCAAACGTCCCCGAGCGCCTGGCGATCCGGCAGGCAAGCTGGATGCCGCTGCGGAGCGGGCGGAGCAAGGTCTGGGTGGAGATCGGGTCCGGCGCGGACTCCTGGACCATGCAGCTCGAACGGGAGCGCCGGCAGAGCGGCGAGAGCCGCATCGAACTCGCCGTCTCCGACCTGCCGGCCGGCGCCCTGACGCAAACGCTCGCCGGGCCGGCCGCCGCGCCGGTCTTCCCCGTTCCCGTCGATCTGCGCGGATCGATCGGCCTTCGCGCCGACGACAGCCTCGCCGGCCTGAGCGCAACCGTGAGCCTCGGCTCGGGCAGGGTGATGCTCTCGCCCGTCGATGCCGTCGAGCTGGTGCAGGCTTCCCTCGACCTCGCGCTCGGCCCAACCGGCAACCTCATGCTCCTGCGGAGCGGGAGCATCAGGACGGTCGGGTCGTGGTTCAACTTCGCCGGCGGCGTTTCCCTCGGCGGCGGCGATGATACGATCGGCCTCTCGGGCCGGCTCGTGAGCGGCTTCATCGATACCGGCCCGCGGAGCGACCGCGTCAATCTGGTCGGCGGCACACTGGCCGCGACCGTGGACGTCGCCCAGCGCGCGATCAGGCTCGATCAGGTGGAGGTCATCACCGACAGGGGCCATGCCTCCGTCGTTGGCCAGGCCAGCCTCGACGGCCCGGCGGCAGGGCTGTCGCGCCCCCACACCGGCACCCCAAAACCCCCCGCGGCC
>JAEZEK010000326.1 GCA_023417735.1 Pseudomonadota bacterium
CGGAATTCGGGCGCGAACTCGCCGTGGACGGTCGAGACATGGACGCCCACCATCTCGAAGACGCGCCCGCGCATCACGGACATGACGCCGCCGCCGCCGTCGGATCCGGAATGGTCGGTCCGCGCCCAGGGCGTCGCCTCAAAGCGGCCGGGCTCCCGGTCCGCCATCGGGACGCCGCCCGGGAGCTCGCGCTCGAGGATCTCGAACGCCGTGCAGATCTCGTCGCGCAGACGCTCGAACCAGCCCCGCGCCGCGGTCTTCTTTGCCTCCAGATCCTCGGGAGGCGCCATCGCATCGAGATCGGGACGATATCTTGCCAGTCTGTTCTGCATGGTCCCGGGTTAATCCATCGCCGTCCCGCGGGAAAGACACCCTTCAGCAACGGCACCAACCGCGATTGGCTCCGGCCGGAGCCACGGCTAGGCTCCCCCTCTGCCAAGCGGGGCAGAGGGGGAGGGGAGTGTCATGGTCATGGCCAACGAGACGATGCCGTCGGGCGCCCCGGCGCGCGCGCTGCGCTCGCGCTGGGGCTGGTTCGTCGCGCTCGGGCTGGTCTCTATCCTCGCCGGAATGATCGCGCTCGCGAGCGTGGTGACGGCGACGATCGCGAGCATCTTGCTGGTCGGCCTGATGATGATCGTTTCCGGAGTGTTCGAGGTGATCCACGGCTTCCAGATGAAGGACTGGAGCCGCTTCTTCCTCTGGATCGTGATCGGCCTGCTCTATATCGCCGCGGGCTTCATCGCCTTCTCCAATCCGCTGCTGGCTTCCGCGGTGCTGACGCTGATGCTCGGCATCGGCCTCATCACCGCCGGGATCGTGCGGATCGTGCTGGCCATGAACATGAAGAGCGGCTCGGCCTGGGGCTGGCTCGTCGCTTCGGGGATCATCACGCTGGTCCTTGGCGCGATGATCGTGTTCGGGTGGCCTGCCACCAGCCTCTACGTGCTCGGCATCTTCCTGGGCTTCGACCTGATCAGCTCGGGCGCCGCCTGGCTCGCGATGGGACTGGCGCTTCGGAAGCTCGCCTGACGCGCGCGTCACGGTCGCGGGAGGCCCCCGGCCTGGCGAAGCGCCTCGGCGACGGCTATCCCAGCCGCCACCGCGACGTTCAGCGAGCGGCTGCCCGCCGCGAGGGGGATGCGGAGCACCGCATCGGCACTTCGTTGGACCGGGAGAGGCAGACCGGCGCTCTCCCGGCCGAGGAGAAGCACGTCGGACGGGGCGAAGGCGAAATCGTGAAGCGCGACGCGGCCATGCGTGGAAAGCGCGACGAGCCGACGACCGGCCGCCGTGCGCCAGGCTTCGAACGCCCGCCAGTCCTTGTGCTCGCAGAGCGCCGCGCGATCGACATAGTCCATGCCCGCGCGCCGCATGTGCCGGTCGGACAGCATGAAGCCGCAGGGATGGACGATGTGGACGCTCACGCCGAAGCAGGCGCCGATCCGCAGGATGGCGCCGGCGTTCTGCGGAATGTCGGGCTCGAACAGGGCGCAGGCGACCATCGGGATCCTCTTGCTTCGACGAGCACGCGTACGCCCTTGCAGAACCGAGGGCGGCGGCAGCCGGCCAGGGAGAATACGTGCCGGCGGAAGCCGGCGGTTGCGCCCGGCACTGGGGCGCACGACAATGCGGGTTTGACGAACGAATGGCGACGGGAGGAGCGAATGGCAATCCAGTTCAGCGCAGGGACGGTCGATGAGGAGCCCGTGGGGCCGGGGATCGCGCGTCGGCGCCTGCTCGATTCGGACGGGGTTCCGGGCACGCGGGTGCTGCTCGATCTGCTCACGCTCGAGGCAGGTGCGGCTCTGCCGCTCGACGTCGCCACCGACAGCCTCGCCTGGTTCCAGCTCCTGGAGGGAGCGGTCCGGTTTTCCGGGGACGGCATTCGCGGCGAACAGGACCTCACCGCCGACCACGCCGCTTTCCTGCCGCCGGGCTTCCGCGGGCGGATCGTAAGCGCGGACGGCGCATCGCTGATCCGGGCCGAGGCTCCCGAAGCGGCCGAGCTCGATCCCGATCTGACCGCCAATCCGCCGAAGCTGCGGGTGATCGACTGGACGCGGGAGCCGGTGCTCGATTCCGAGCACGACGCCCGCAAGCGCATCTACCTGGCGACGCCGAAGCTTTTCGGCACGCACGCCATCAAGGGCGAGATGATCATCTACCCGCCCGGCACGAGCGGCGCCAACCATCACCATGTCGGTGCGGACCACTTCATGTTCTTCCTGAAGGGGAGCGGCACGGCCTATGCGAACGAGGTGCCGTTCCGCGTGAAGAAGGGCGACCTCGTCTACTACCCGGATCTGGAGCGGCACTATCTGACCGCCGACCCGGATTGCGAGATGAGCTTCGTGGAGTTCTTCGCGCCGGGCACGTTCCAGACGATCTGGGTCAACCCGGCCGAGGTCTGCACCTGGAACCCCACGGGGCGCGACATCCGGGGCAATGGCGGCGTACGCGAGATCGCCAGGCACGGCGGCGAGGCTGCGACGCCCGCCGACGTCTGACGGCGACGCATCGGCCCCGCTGCCTGCGCGGTGAAAGGCATCACGCCTGAGCCGCGGGCGGGGCCGCGCCGGGCAAGTCCGGCGGGCGGCGGCCGGTCGGCCGTATCGGGATCGCGTCGGGCAAAAGCGCGCCGCCCGAGACGATGAACGCCATGGCGTCGTTGGTCGTCCAGTCGAGCCAGACGATGCGGGACGTCGGGACGATCTCGACGTAGCCGGAGGTCGGGTTGGGGGTCGTGGGGACATAGACGGCGGCCAGTTCCTCGCCGGTATCGGCGGCGTGGAAGACGCGTGTCACGAAGCCGACGGCGCGCATCTCGGGGGTCGGGAACTCGATGAGGACGATCCGCTGCGCCTGTTGCCCGCCGGCTCCGCCCTGCACCGAATCCACGAGCGTCCTGGTGGCGCCGTAGATCGTCTTTACGAAGGGCGTGCTCTCCATGATGCGGTGGACCAGGCGGAAGAGGCGCCGCCCGATGACGGCGTTCGTCGCGGCGCCGAGCAGATAGAGCATGAGGAAGACGACCACGAGGGCGAGCGCCGACTGGAACCAGGGATCGACGAGAAGGTCCGCGATCTCCGGATAGTTCGGCCTCACGCCTCGCGCCAGGGTGGACACGAAGGGCCGCCCGATCCAGACGAGCAGATTGAGGAAGAACCAGACGAGCCAGAGGATCACCCAAATCGGTATGATGGCGAGCAGGCCCGCCAGGATGTTTCTCCGAATCCGGTCCAAGACCTCTCCCCGCTTCGGTTAGCCGGCACCGACCCCGCCACTCTAGACCGAGATCGTTCCCGATGCGTCACGCCCCGGGCCGAGGAGCCTGTCGTAGTCGCCGACGAGGATGCGCTCGGGCGGCTCGTCCTCCTCGATCTCGGGGAAACGGCCGACGGGATCGCGGAAGACGTTGTCTGCGAGGTCGTCGTTGACGGTCGAGACCTCGCCGACGAGCACGTCACCGAGCTCGCCGCGGAAGGCGTGCCAGATGCCCGGCGTCAGCGTCACGCTCTCGCCGGGATGGAGGCGGAGGCGTGCGCCGGGGCCGAGCCGGCGCTCGCGCCCGTCGCACTCGACGCGCACGGAGCCCATCGGCTCGATGGCTCCATCGGGCCCGGAGGCGAAGAGGTCGAGGGCGAGGATCGCGCCGCCGCGGTTGATGATGTCCTCAGTCTTCCGGAGGTGCCGGTGCATCGGGCAGGTCTGGCCGCGGCGGACCACCATCACCTTCTCGCAATAGGACCGCTGCCCCGGCCCCTCGGCGTCGCCGTTGCGCATCGTGAAGAGCACGAGCCCGGTCTGGCGGAAGGCGCCGGAGCCGAAGTCGGTCACGTCCCAGCCGAGCCTCGCCGCGATCAGCCCGCCGATCTCGGCCCGCACCGCCGCAAAATCCTCCGGATGCCAGTCGGCGAAGGGCGGCAGCGCGAAATCGTGGCGGGCGATGAAGCGCCGCGCGTCGCGGATGATGGCGTTGACGTCGGAGCGCCTCATCCCGTTTTCCTAGATGCGGCCGCCGAACGGCCGCACAAGCGGGGCAGGCGGCAGCAGGTCGCGAATGTCGCCGAACGGGAACCGGCTCTCGAAGCGAAAGGCCTCGGCGCGGGCGTCCGGCCCGGCATTGCACTGCAGGGCGCGAAGCCGGTTCAGGGTATCCGCCGCCGTCACGAAACGCTCCGGGTCCTGCGAGGCATGGCACCGGATGGCAGCGCGCTTCGTCTCCATGCCGGCCGTGACGTCGACGTAGTGGGTCGGCTGGAAACCGACGCCTGCCATCGTGTCGGCGTGGAGGAGGGGGACATCGAAGCCGGCGGCCGCCGCAAGTGCCGCAGCGAGCGCGCGGTGGTCGGCGTGGTAGTCGTTCGGCGCATGGGTGACGATCAAATCGGGGCGCAGCGCGTCGATCACGGCGGTGAGCAGCGCCGGAAGGCGCAGTTCCGCGGAAAGGCCCCCGTCCTGCAGGCCGAGGAAACGGGGCGTCACGCCGAGGATGGCGCCGGAGCGCTGCGCCTCGTCGCGCCGGCGGGCGGCAAGCGCGTCCGGTGCGCCCGCGCCGCCCCGCGCCCCGTCGGTGGCGATCACCCAGCCCACTTCGTCCCCGCGCGCCTGCGCAGCGAGCAGGAGCCCGAAGAAATAAATCTCGACATCGTCGGGATGGGCGCCGAAGCCGATGATGCGCATCATGGTCCCATGGGCGAGAGAGGGATTCATAGGGCTGCATCCCGGGCTTCGCCAGATGGTTGCGGCATGACCGGATGGGATGATGACGGCTGAACGATTCAAGTGGGGCGGGCTCGACCTCGCGCTCGTCGGCGCTGCGGGTGCCGGCCTTGGCGCCGGCCTGCTCGCCTGGGCGCTCGGCGACACGCGCACGGCGGCTCTCCTCTGGGGCGCAGGGATCGTTCCCGTGCTGGCGGGTCTCGCATTCGAGATCGTCACCTCGCTCCGGCGCGGCGAGGTCGGGCTCGACATCATCGCCGCGCTCGCGATGACGGCCGCGCTCCTGATGGGCGAGACGCTCGCCGGCGTGGTGGTCGCGCTGATGTACTCCGGCGGGCAGTTCCTCGAAAGCTATGCGGCCCGGCGGGCGCGGCGCGAGCTGACGGCGCTGCTCGAGCGCGCGCCGAGAACCGCCGCACGGTTTGAAGCGTCCGGGCTGGTCGAGATCCCGATCGAGGAGGTTCTGCCCGGCGACCGGCTTCTCGTGCGGCATGGCGACATCATTCCCGTCGACGGTACGGTCGGAACCGGGCCCGCGGTGCTCGACCAGTCGGCGCTGACGGGCGAATCGATGCCCGTCCGCCGCGCCTCGGGCGAAGAGGTGCTCAGCGGGTCGCTCAATGTGGGTGCCCCGTTCGAGCTCCGCGCGATCCGGCCGGCCGCGGAAAGCACGATGGCCGGCATCGTGCGGCTCGTGGCGGGCGCCGAGCGGGCCAAGGCGCCCATGTCCCGGCTCGCGGATCGATACGCCATGCTGTTTCTCGCTGTGACGCTGGCGCTCACCGCCGCAGCCTGGTTCGGGTCAGGCGACGGAAGCCGCGCGCTCGCCGTCCTGGTCATCGCGACGCCATGCCCGCTCATCCTGGCGGTGCCGATCGCGCTCATCGCCGGCGTATCCCGGGCAGCCGCCCACGGCATTCTCGTGAAGGGCGCAGCCGCGCTCGAAGCGCTGGCGGCCGCGCGCGTGATGGTGATCGACAAGACCGGAACGCTCACCTCCGGCCAGCCCGAACTGGTCGACGAGGAAGCGCTGGCCGGCGATCCCGCCGAGGCGCTGAGGCTCGGTGCGTCGCTGGAGCAGGCGTCGCGCCATCCCGTCGCCACGGCGCTGGCCGAGGCGGCGCGAGCGCGCGGGCTCGTCCTCTCGCCGCCGTCGGAGGTGCTGGAGGATGCAGGGGCGGGCGTGGAGGGGACGGTCGAAGGCAGGGCCGTTCTCGTCGGTTCGCCGGCCTTCGTGCGGCAAGCGCTCGGAATGCATGGCGATGCGCTCGACCGCGCGTTCCCGGACGACCGGCTCACCGTCGCGGTTGCGATCGACCGTCGTCCGGCGCTCGTCCTCTACCTGGCCGATCGGGCGCGCCCGGAGGCTGTCCAGGCCCTCCGCGCCCTGCGCGGCCTCGGCGTCACGCGCTCCGTGCTCGCCACGGGAGACCGGCTCGAGATCGCCGGCTCGGTGGCCTCGGGGCTCGGTTTCGATGCCGTCCGCGCCGAGCTCGTTCCGGCGCAGAAGGTGGAGGTCGTGATCGCCGAGCGGGCTCATGGCCGCGTCATGATGGTGGGCGACGGCGTGAACGATGCGCCGGC
>JAEZEK010000349.1 GCA_023417735.1 Pseudomonadota bacterium
GGCTCGCGGCCAACATGGCGCGCCTGCGGCTGACCGTCGGGACGGTCGCCGCCGATGTCCTCGCCTGGGAGCCCGGCGGGGATTTCGATGCCGTCCTCCTCGACGCGCCCTGCACGGCGACCGGCACCATCCGGCGCCATCCGGACATCCCCTGGCTGAAGGGACCCGGCGACGTCGCCACGCTCGCAGGGCTGCAGACCCGGATGCTCGCGCGCGCAAGCCGGTGGGTGAAGCCCGGCGGCACACTCGTCTATTGCACCTGCTCGCTGGAGCCGGAGGAGGGCGAAGCGCAGATCGGCCCCTTCCTCGAGGCTCACCCGGACATCCGGCTCGACCCGATCCGCCCGGAGGAGGTCGGGGGCCTTCCGCATTTCGTCACGGCCGGCGGTACGCTTCGCACGCTCCCTTCGATGGATTTCGGGGCGGGCTGCCCGGCGCGCGGGCTCGACGGTTTCTTCGCCGCCCGTTTCGTGCGCCACCGCGATTCGGCTATGCTCGCCGGAAATGAAGAACACGACTAGCAGCAAATGATCGCGATCGCGCCGGGCGACCGGTTCCGCCTGGCCCTGCACCGCGCCGGCCGCGTCGGACGCAAGCTCCGCCAGGGCGCCGCCGCCGGTCCGATCGGCCGCTGGCGGGCACGGCGCGGCGGCGCCTCGGAGCTCGTGATCGCACCGCCGGACATTCGCACGGCCGATCCGACGGTGGCGCTCGACATCTATGCCGGCCGCTACGTCTTCGCCGGCCAGGTGCTCGAGACCGAAGGCGGCTCGCCCTTCCATGCGGTGCCGCCGTCGCAGGACTGGCTGCGCGAGCTGCACGGATTCGGCTGGCTCCGGCACCTGCGCGCCGCGGACACGCCGCTCGCCCGCTCCAACGCCCGCGCCGTCGTGAGCGACTGGCAGAAGCTCTTCGGCAAGCCGGCCGGCGGCCCGGCCTGGGAGACGGCGGTCGCCGCGCAGCGGGCGCTCTCGCTGCTCGCCCAGTCGCCGCTCATCCTTGCGGATGCCGATCACGGCGCCTACCGCCGCTTCGTGCGCTGCCTGCTCGGCCATGCCGCCTACCTCAAGAACGGTATCGGCGCGTGCGAGCCCGGCCTGCCGCGGCTCAAGGCGGCGATCGCGATGGCCGCCATCGGCCTCTCGCTCACCCGCCAGGAACGGCTCGCCCGCGCCGGGCTCGAGCGCCTCGACCACGAACTCGAGGTCCAGATCCTGCCGGACGGCGGCCACGTCTCGCGCAACCCCACCGCGCTCGTCGACGCCCTCGTCGATCTGCTGCCGCTCCGCCAGGCGCTAGTCGCGCGCGGCCAAAGCCCGTCCGCGCTGCTCATCGGCTCGATCGACCGCATGCTGCCGATGCTGCGCTTCTTCCGGCATGCCGACGGCAGCTTCGCGCATTTCAACGGCACCGCCGCCTCGGCTTCCAGCCTGGTGCCGGCGCTCCTTGCCTATGACGAGGCCCTCGGCGCGCCGATCTCGAGCGCGGCCTATTCCGGCTACGAGCGCGTCGCCGCCGGCGGCATGCTCATGCTGGTAGACGCCGGGCGGCCGCCGCCGATCGCGCTCTCGAGCGAAGCGCATGCCGGCGCGCTGGCCTTCGAGCTCTCCTCGGGCCCGCATCGCATCGTCATCAATTGCGGCGCGCCCGCCGCGCGACACCGCGAGCTCCGCCGGGCCGCGCGGCTCACCGCCGCCCATTCGACCGCCGTGCTCGAGGATTATTCCTCCTGCCGCTTCGACGGACCGGAATCCGACGCCCACATCGTCGCAGGCCCCCGCAGCGTGACGGCCCGGCGCGAGGTCCTCGCCGACGGCCGCGTCATCCTGGAGCTCGCCCATGACGGCTACCAGCGCCGCCTCGGCCTCGTGCACCAGCGCCGCCTCGTGATCGCCGCCGACGGCTCGGGCGTGCATGGCAGCGACCTTTTCCCCGGCGAGGCGCTCCAGCCCGCGATCCATTTCGCCGTCCGCTTCCATCTCCATCCGGCCGTGAAGGCCGCACCGGCTGACCTCCCCAACAACATCGACCTGACGCTGCCGAGCCGCGAGGTCTGGCGCTTCGAGGCGAGCGCGCCGACCACCATCGAGGACAGCGTCATGCTGTCCGACGTGGTCGGCACCCGGCGCACGCACCAGATCGTGCTGCGCGACGTCGTGCAGAAGAACCCCGCCATCGGCTGGCGCTTCGAACGCATCCGCTGAGCCTTTGCGCTTCCGCGCCGCGGCGTGCTACGCGCTCCCCGAACCGACATCGCCAGGAACATCCGATGGCTGCGTCCGCCCGCCTCGCGCCCGACGGCCCCGACATCGCGCCGGTCAGGCGCGCCCTCCTCTCCGTCTCCGACAAGGCCGGCCTGCTCGACCTCGCCCGCGCGCTCGCGGCCCGGGCCGTCGAACTCGTGTCCACCGGCGGCACGGCGCGCACGCTCGCCGAGGCGGGCCTCGCCGTCACCGAGGTCGCCGCCGTCACCGGCATGGCCGAGATGATGGACGGCCGCGTGAAGACGCTGCACCCGAAGATCCACGGCGGGCTGCTCGCGCTCCGCGACGATCCCGGCCATGCGCGCGCCATGGCGGAGCACGGCATCCCCGGCATCGACCTCCTCGCGGTGAACCTCTATCCCTTCGAGGAGACGGTCGCCGCCGGCGCCGAGTTCGGCGCGGCGATCGAGAACATCGACATCGGCGGCCCGGCGATGATCCGCGCCGCGGCCAAGAACGCCGCTTACGTCACGGTGCTGACCGAGCCCTCCGACTATGGCGCCGTGCTGGAGGCGCTCGACACGCATCAGGGCGTGCCGCGCGCGCTCCGCCGCCGGCTCGCCGCCAAGGCCTTCGCCCGCACCGCAGCCTACGACGCCGCGATCGCGCGCTGGTACGGGGCTGCCCTCGGCGAGACGCTGCCGGAGCGCCTGACGATCGCCGGCCGGCTGTCGGAGCGGCTGCGCTACGGCGAGAACCCGCACCAGGAGGCCGGCCTCTATCTGACCGGCGAGGCG
>JAEZEK010000361.1 GCA_023417735.1 Pseudomonadota bacterium
CCGCCGCCTCAAGGTCGCCGTCATAGAGCGGGATGCCCGCGATCCCGTCCGCGTCGAGCCTCGCGCCCGCCGGCATCAGCTCCGCGGCCGCCCGCAGGAGGGCGCTGTTGAGCGAGGCCTTCCTGAGGCTCCCCGAAATGCCGAGTATCGTCGTCATCGAATGTCCTCTCCGGCCCGTCCGCTAACCTTAGGGCCGTCGGCGCCGCCGGCCAGCCTTTCGGGGGCGCGGCGGGTCCGGGCGCGGCGCCTCAGCGCCTCAGCACGTCCTGCCATTCGGGATGCCGTTCGATCTGCGCCTTGGCGAACGGGCAGAGCGGGATGACGGTGCGCCCTTCCGCCCGGGCGTCCTCGATCGCGCGGCGGACCAGCGCCTCCCCGACGCCGAGGCCGCGAAACGCGTCCGGGACGGCGGTGTGGTCGATGATGATCATGCGCGCGCCCGCCCGCGAATAGGTCAGCTCCGCCGTGGCGCCGTCGCGCCGCATCACGTAGCGGCCCTTGCTTTCGCCCTCCTCCCGCTCGATCGGGAGGTCCTCGGGCTTCGCCTTCTCCATGATGTCCGCCTTCCTGTTGTCAGCTGCGGTCGGTCTCACAACGGCCGCGGCCGGAGCGGCAGGCCGGGCGCGCATTCGAGGCTCGCGCGGTCCCACCGCCCGAGATCGGCGGCGGCGCGGTAGGTGCTCTCCAGGAACGCCGTCAGCTCAGCCTCCGGGTCGCTCGCCCGCCGCACGGCGTCATAGGGCAGCAGGAACTCGCCGAGCGCGGCGTCGAAGCGTGCCGCGTCGGGCGCGACGCGCGCCTCGGCGAAGCCGGGCGGCGCCGGGTAGGCGTAGGAATAGAAGGCCGGGTAGTCGATGGGACCCCCGCCTGGCCAGAAGCCCGCCGAGGAGACCTCGTGGCTGTAGGCCTCGCAGGTCACCGCGTCGGGGAGCGCCGGGATGCCGCCCGGATGAAGCGGCGCGGCCCGTCCCGAGAAGCGCGTGACGGCAAGGTCGAAGCTGCCCCAGAACAGGTGGACCGGGCTGACCTTGCCGAGGAAGCCGGTACGGAATCGCGCGAGCACCCGCTCCACGCTGACGCAGGCGCGAAAGAAGCGGTTCGCGGCGTCGGCGTCGTAGGGCCGTTCCGCCGTGTCCGCCGCGAACGGGATCGGGTCGGCCACCTCGTTCGGCCGGCCGTGGAAATCCGTGGTCGCGCCGAGCCCGGCGAGGAGATCGATGAAGCGCGCGTGGAACGTGGCGACCGACATCGGCGCGAGATCGAACCGGCCCGTCCGGCCGTCGGTGGTCGCCCCGGTGACGGCATGGCCGACGAGGTCGAGCACGATCTCGACCCCTGCTGCCTTATCCGGCACGAGCCCCGTGGTGAAGCCGCGCGCGCTGACGTAGAGCGGCGCGTGCCAGGAATGGTTCACCCAGGGCGTGCGGGCGAGGCGGTACTTGCCGACGATCTGCGTGAAGAGATGCAGCGCCGAGCAGGTCTCCCGCCACGCGCCGTAGGGAAGTTCGGGCCAGTGATCCGCCATCAATCCGCCGCTCCGCCCGCCATGCCGGTCCGGCGGGAGGCTACATCATCGCCCGCCCGGCCGCGCCTCTCTTCTGTCGTCGCAGACAGGACTCGCGTGGCGGCTCGCCTTTTGGTGGCAGCGGCCCATTTGCAGACGCTGTGCGCCGCGCCGGTCCCGGCTTGCGGACGCCCCGGGGGAATGATCAGGAGCGCCGATGAGCACCGAGCAGATCCTGATTCTCGCCATCCTGGCGGCGACCGTCGCCATGTTCCTGTGGGGCCGCTGGCGCCACGACATGGTGGCGCTCGGGGCGCTCCTCGCCTGCGTGCTGGCCGGGCTGGTGGAACCCGGCGAGGCCTTCGCCGGGTTGGGGCACCCCGCCGTGATCACGGTCGCCTGCGTGCTGGTGCTGAGCCAGGGCCTGCAGAATTCCGGCGCGGTCGACGCGATCGCCCGGCGCGTCCTCAGGAAGGAGGCCGGCCCGACGCTGAGCCTCGCCGCCCTCGTGGGCCTCGGCGCCGCGATGTCGGGCTTCATGAACAATGTCGGGGCGATGGCGCTGCTCATGCCGGTCGCCGTGCAGCTCGCGCGCCGGCTCGACCTGGCGCCCGGGCGGGTGCTGATGCCGCTCGCCTTCGGGACCATCCTCGGCGGCATGACGACGCTGATCGGCACGCCGCCGAACCTCATCGTGGCGGGCTTCCGCGCCCGCACCGGCGTCTCCGGCTTCGGCATGTTCGACTTCACGCCGGTCGGGCTCGCCGTCGCCGTCGCCGGCATCGCCTTCATCGTGCTGGTCGGCTGGCGGCTGGTGCCCGCCACCCGCAAGCTGGCCGACGGCGACTTCGAGGCCGGCGCCTATTTCACCGAGGCCCGGGTGCCGGAGAAGAGCCGCGCGGTCGGCATGACGCTCCGCGAGATCGAGGACGCGATCGGCGATTCCCGCGCGCAGATCGTCGGCCTGGTGCGCAACGAGGTGCGGATGATCGCGCCCCACGGCGGGCGGCAGGTCGCCGCCGGCGACATCGTCGTGCTCGAGGCGGAGGCGGCTGCGCTCCCCGAGGTGCTCTCCGCGCTCGACCTGAAGCTCGAGGAGGAGCGGGAAACGCCCGCGGCCGTGGAGGCGGCGGGCGAGCCTGCGGCCGATCCGGCCGAACCCGAAAGTGCCGCGGCGGCGCCGGTCGGCGATGGTGAGAAGAAGGGCGACGCGAAGGAGGCGAGGAACGCCGCCTCAGAGGAGATCGTGCTGCGCGAGCTCGTGGTCCTGCCGCGGGCGGACATCGTCGGGCGCTCGGCAACCGACATGCGGCTGCGCACCCGCTACGGGCTGAACCTCCTCGCCGTGTCGCGCAAGGGGGTGAGGGTCAGGACGCGGCTGCGCACGCTCAGGGTCGCGGCGGGCGACCTTCTCCTCATGCAGGGCCCGCCGGAGGCGCTCGCCGAATTCGCCGCGGAGATGGGCTGCGTTCCGCTCGCCGAGCGCGCGCTGCGCATCCCCGACCCCAGGAAGGCGCTGCTCGCCAGCCTCATCATGGCCGGGGCGGTCGGCGGCGCCGCGCTCGGCCTGGTGCCGGCGGCGATCTCCTTCGCGATGGGCGCGCTCGCCTCGATGGCGTTCGGGACCGTGCCGCCGCGCCGCGTCTACGACGCGATCGACTGGTCGGTGGTGGTGCTGCTCGGCGCGCTCATCCCCGTCGCGGGGGCGATGGAGGCGACCGGCGCGGCCGATCTCGTCGCCCGCCTGCTGCTCGACACGGTCGCGCAGGGCCATGCGATCGCCGGGCTCACCCTGATCCTGGTCGTGACCATGTTCCTCTCCGACGTGATGAACAACGCCGCGACCGCCGCCGTCATGTGCCCGATCGCCATCGGCACCGCTGCCGCGCTCGGCGTCAGCGCGGATTCCTTCCTGATGGCGGTGGCGGTCGGCGCGTCCTGCGCGTTCCTGACCCCGATTGGCCACCAGAACAACACGCTGATCCTCGGCCCTGGCGGCTTCCGCTTCGGCGATTACTGGCGCCTCGGCCTGCCGCTCGAGATCGTGGTGGTCGTGGTCAGCGTCCCCCTGCTGCTCCTCGTCTGGCCGCTCTGAGGCGGCCGCCGCCGGGTTGACGCGCGGCCCGCATCGCCGATGATCCGTTCCGACGGTTCGCGGGGGAAGCGGCGGGGGGCGGCATGGCCGGGGAGACGTCCGGACGACCGGCGAGGCCTGCCAAGGCGGGCACAGGGGATGCGGCCGGGGAGGGCGGCGCCGCCAAGACGCGCCGGCCGCGCAAGCCCGCATCGGCGCCGTCCGCCGCCACGGGCGATGGCCCGGTGCTCCTCTCCGGCGGCAATCCCCAGATCGCCAAGGGTTACGGCGACGCGCCGGTCGAGGCCTATCTCGCCGCTATGCCCGGCTGGAAGCAGGACGTCGGCCGCCGGATCGACGCGCTCGTCACCCGCGCCGTCCCCGGCGTTCGCAAGGCCGTGAAGTGGAACTCGCCCTTCTACGGCGCCGGCGACGAGGGCTGGTTCCTGAGCTTCCACTGCTTCGCGAAATACGTGAAGGTCGCCTTCTTCCGCGGCGCGGCGCTCGATCCCCTCCCGCCCGAAGGCTCCAGGCAGAAGGACGTGCGCTACCTCCACCTCCGCGAAGGCGAGCCACTCGACGAGGCGCGCTTCACGGACTGGGTGAGGCAGGCGAGCGAATTGCCGGGGGAGAGGATGTGAGGGGAGAGTCTTCTGGGCGTTCGAATAGCAGACACTCCGCCGAACGGCGTCGCTCCTCGATGGTGTGACCTTGCGGCGCCCGTAGAAATTGTTATCAATACCTCTAGTGCAACCGTTGGGTCATTAACTCAGATGCCTATCAAAGGCTTGGACAAGCTGGCGCGAGAGTTGAGGGCGATCGAGGAGGCCGCCGCTTCGCTCGACGGTGACATTGCGAAGGTTAGCTTTGATCCACAGGATCCACAAAGCATAGATCTTGCAATACGGGCTATGGAAGAAAGTGTAGACAAGCGCCTTGGTGATCACCAAAGTAGCGAGATGGTTCGGATGATTGCTGACTCGCTCAAGGAGAAACTGCGAGAGGGCATCCTTGAGAGCGCGTCCGCTGCTAGTTTAGCTGAAGGAAACGACGAGTGACGGTGAAGACGGCATTGCGTGATCTTAACAATGCGGTTCTAGACTTGCAGTCCGCCGAATACAACACCTTCGAGCGTCCATTGGTCCGTCTGGCGGCGGCGTTGAATGCTGATGAGCTTAAGCCTCTAACTGAACGCCTAAAGTCAAACGTAGATTTCGACGCATTCCTTGCGTCTGCTACGCCAACCGGCGGTATGATGGGCAGTGCGAGACTTAATTGGCCAGCCGACCTCAGAGAAGAGCTTGGACTTGCTATTAACCTAATCGAACGGGCGGCAGTTGAGCCGGATTGGTTTCTTGAGATTGCTCACGTATTTTACTTCAGTGGACGAAAGATCTCAGATGACATTCGAAAGTTACCGCATCCGTAATAATTCCGTTTAGCCGTGATTTTTCTGCTCTAGCCGAGGGCGAGATACCTAGCCCACCGGTGGCCTTGGGCGATCCGACTGACCATAGTCGGGTGTTTATCGTGCATGGCCACGACGACGCTTCACGTGAAACGGTAGCGAGATTCATCGCCATTATGGGGCTCCAGCCGATCATCCTGCACGAGCAGGCTACTCGTGGTATGACAATACCAGAGAAGTTAGCTGCTAACGCAAACGTCGGATTTGCTGTCGTTCTCTTAACTCCGGATGATGTAGGAAGAAACCGTGAAGAATGGGAGCTAAGAGAACGGGCACGTCAGAACGTAATTCTGGAGCTTGGGTACTTTCTGGGGCGGATTGGTAGAGAACGCGTATGTGCTCTGCTAAAAGGAAACATAGAGATTCCTACCGATTATTTGAACGTCGGGTACATTAGATTTGATGACGGCGGAGGGCGGCGCCAACAGCTCGCAAGAGAATTAGAGGGAGCGGGATACGACATAGATTGGAAAAAAGTAATGCGCTAGTTTTTTTTTGGGTAATGAAATCCGTAAAGAAATAGCCGCGTGCTAAAGATAGTGTCGCAAATGAATACGAGCAGAACATGGTCTTACACAGGAATTCGGTGATGGGTGCTGACCCTTCCCCCGCCGCCCTCATCGACGGGCGCATCGCCGACCTGTCCGACTGGCGGGGCGAGGCGCTGGCGCTTGTGCGGGGGCTGATCAGGGCGGCCGACCCGGAGATCGTCGAGGCGGTGAAGTGGCGGAAGCCGTCGAACCCGTCGGGCGTGCCCGTCTGGGAGCGTGACGGCATCGTCTGCACCGGCGAGGTCTACAGGGACAAGGTGAAGCTCACCTTCGCCAGGGGCGCTTCGCTTCCCGATCCGGCGCGCCTCTTCAATGCGAGCCTCGACGGAAATGCCCGCCGCGCGATCGACATCCGCGCCGGCGACGCGGTCGACGGTGAGGCGCTGAAGGCGCTCGTCCGCGCGGCGGTGGCGCTCAACCGCGAGGGCCGGGCGAAGGC
>JAEZEK010000481.1 GCA_023417735.1 Pseudomonadota bacterium
GGCCGGTGGAGCGCGCCTGGGCGCCCGTGAAGGCGCCCTTCTAGTTGCCGAAAAGCTCGGATTCGATGAGGTCGCGCGGGATCGCGGCCATGTTGATGGCGACGAAGGGACCGTTGCGGCGGCGGCCATACTCGTGGAGCGCGCGTGCCACCAGCTCCTTGCCGGTGCCGGATTCGCCCGAGATCATGACGGTGAGATCCGTCTGCATCATGCGCGCCAGCATGCGGTAGATGTCCTGCATGGCGGCGGAGCGGCCGACCAGCGGCATCGGATCGGGCTGGTCCTCGCTCTTCTCCGCCGGGGAGAGCCGCTTGGGCTCCGACAAAGCGCGGTTGACGATGTTGAGCAGCTCGGTCAGGTCGAAGGGCTTGGGCAGGTATTCGTAGGCGCCCTTCTCCGAGGCGCGGATCGCCGTCATGAAGGTGTTCTGCGCGCTCATGACGATGACGGGCAGGTCGGGGCGCGCCTTCTTGATGCGCGGCAGCATGTCGAAGGCGTTCTCGTCGGGCATCACCACGTCGGTGATGACCAGATCGCCCTCGCCCGCCTGGACCCAGCGCCACAGCGTCGCGGCATTGGACGTGACGCGCACCTCATGGCCGACGCGCGACAGCGCCTGGTTGAGGACGGTGCGGATTGCGGCGTCGTCGTCGGCGACGAGGATGTTGCCACGGACTGTCATCAGAGGTCCTTTTCAGGATCCTGGCCGGACGGGAGCATGTCCTCCTTCCAGGCCGGCATGAGGATGCGGAAGGTCGTCCCGCGCGGGAAGGAATCGCATTCGATGATGCCGCCATGCTCGCCGACGATCTTGGCGACCAGTGCGAGGCCGAGGCCCGAGCCGTTCGTCTTGGTGGTGATGAACGGATCGAAGAGGATCGGCAGGATGTCGGGCGATACCCCGGGCCCGTTGTCGCTGACGCAGAACTCAAGCGGCAGCGAGACGCGGTCCTGTGTGCCCGGCACCGACAGGCGGATGCCGGGGCGGAAGGCAGTGGTCAGGCGGATCTCGCCATTGGGGTCGGAGCCGATGGCCTCGGCGGCGTTCTTAACGAGGTTGAGGAAGACCTGAACCAACTGGTCGCGGTTGGCGAAGACCGGCGGCAGGCTCGGATCGTACTCCTCGACGATGCGGATGCGGCTGGCGAAGCCGTTGCGCGCGATCGCCTTCACGCGGTCGAGCACGGCGTGGATGTTGACGGGCGTGCGGTCGATGGGCCTCTCGTCGGAAAAGATTTCCATACGGTCGACCAGAGAGACGATGCGGTCCGTCTCCTCCTTGATCAGGCTGGTCAGGGCCCGGTCCTCGTCGCCGACGACGGTCTCAAGCAGCTGCGCCGCGCCGCGGATGCCCGAGAGCGGGTTCTTGATCTCGTGGGCGAGCATGGCGGCAAGCCCGGTCACGGTGCGGGCGGCGCTGCGATGCGTGAGCTGCCGGTCGATCTTCTCGGTGACCGAGCGCGGCAGGAACATGAGCGTGACGGAGCCCGGCTGCTCCGGGACGGGCGAGGCATAGATGTCGACGACGCGCTCCGAGCCGATGCGGGGCGAGCTGATGTCGACGCGGTACTCCGACACGGTCGCCCCCCGCTCCCGCACCTGGTCGAGGAGATTGAGGAGCGGGCTGCCGAACGGGGCGAAGCGCTCGAGATCGTAGCGGGCCAGCACCGTGGCGCTCGCCTGGAAGAAGTCCTCCGCCGCCGTGTTCGCGCCGGCGATGCGCCCGTCCGGGTCGATCAGCAGGACCGGGTGCGGCAGCGCGTTCAGCACCGCGCCCGCATTCCCGGCCCAGGCTGCGCCCTGGAGGACGGGTACCGCCTCCCTGGCCCTCATGCTGCTTCCTGCCGGCTGTCGTCGAAGACCGAGGCGATCAGGCGGGCGACGGCTCGCGGGTCCTCCGAGGTGAGCGCGGCGTGACGCAGGGCTGCCGGCACGGCGGCGCCGGACCGGTCGAAATACCAGGCGAGGTGCTTGCGCGCGGTGCGGACCCCGACCCCCGTCCCGTAATGGGCAAGAAGCGCGTCGTAGTGGTCGAGGACGAGCGCACGGAGCGCCGCGCCGACGGGCGGTTCGCGAGGCTCGATGCCGCCGAGGCGCGCCCCGGCCTGGCCGACGAACCAGGGCCGCCCGCAGCTGCCGCGCCCGATCATCACGCCGTCGGCGCCCGACGCGGCGAGCATGGCATCGAGATCGGCGAGCTCGGCGAGGTCCCCGTTGGCAATGACGGGAATTGCGACGGCCTCCTTCCCCCGGCGAATCGCGCTCCAATCCGCCGCGCCCTTGTAGAACTGGCAGCGCGTCCGCCCGTGCACCGTGACGAGCGCCACGCCCGCGGCTTCAGCGCGGGCTGCGAGCTCGGGCGCGTTGAGCGAACCGTGGTCCCAGCCGAGCCGCATCTTCAGCGTGACCGGCACGGACGCGGCGGCGACGACCGCCTCCACGATGCGCAGCGCGCGCCCGGGATCCCGCATCAAGGCCGACCCGGCATAGCCGGTCGTCACGCGCTTGGCGGGGCAGCCCATGTTGATGTCGATGATGCGGGCTCCGGCACCCTCGGCCACGCGGACGCCTTCCGCCATCGCGTCCGGCTCACGGCCGGAAAGCTGGACGACGTGGAGGTCGATGCCTTCGCCTTCGGCCCTGAGCCGCGCCTCCTCGGTGACGTGTCCCGTCGCCTCGCAGGCCACCATCTCGGACACCACGAGGCCGGCGCCCCAGCGCGCGGCGATGCGCCGGAAGGGCAGGTCGGTGACGCCGGACATCGGCGCGAGGAAGGCCCGGTTCGGGACCTCGACCGGGCCAATCCGAAGCGGGGCTTGAAAGCGGGTTCGGTTCACTGAACAATTCTTCATCATCGTGATTTCTGCACATATTATGGACAGAGGGCAAGTTCAAGCCGTGGCGACGGCCATGCGGCCGCTGTGCTATTGCGACGCCGTGCCATCCACCCTCTCCTCCTCTGGGCGCGACATCGCCGCCCTCGTCGTCGCCGCCGGGCGCGGCGCCCGGTCGGGCCGGTCCGTCCCGAAGCAGTTTGCCCCGCTCGCGGGCCAGCCGGTCCTGCGCCGCACGCTCCGCGCGCTGCAGGGCGCCGGGGCCTTCTCGCGAATCGCGGTCGTCATCCATCCGGACGACCGCCTCGCCTACGACGAGGCGACGGCCGGCCTGCACGGCCTCACCCCTCCGGTCGCCGGCGGCGCCACGCGGCAGGATTCGGTGCGGCTCGGCCTCGAGGCGCTCGCCGACGACCCGCCCGAGATCGTGCTCATCCACGACGCCGCAAGGCCGTTCGTCTCGCCCGCGCTGGTCGCGCGCGTGGTCGCCGCCTGCGACGCCGGGCACGGCGCGATCCCGGCGATGGCGGTCGCGGAGACGTTGAAGCGGGCGGAAGGCGGGCTGATCGTGGAAGACGTTCCGCGGGAGGGGGTTTCCGCGGTGCAGACGCCGCAGGCCTACCCGTTCGGCGCGATTCTCGCCGCTCACCGCGCCGCGCAGGCGCTCGGCCTCCGCAACCTCACCGACGATGCGGCGGCCGCCCCCGCCCCCCGCGTTGCGCACCGTACCCGC
>JAEZEK010000032.1 GCA_023417735.1 Pseudomonadota bacterium
CCCCAGCAGCGTCGGCGCCAGGCGCCCGGCGAGGAGCCCGAAGGCTGCCGCCGCCGCGATGATGAGCGGGAACGGCACCGACAGGAAGGCGATGGCGACGAAGGCGGCGATCGCGATCCCGTACGCCGTCCGGCTCTTCAGCGCGCGCTTCGCCACCCGCACCAGCGCCTCGGCGACGACGGCGAGCACCGCCGCCTTCAGCCCGAACAGGAGCCCCGCGACGAGCGGCACCTCGCCGAGCGCGACATAGGCGATGGAGAGGCCGAGCAGCACCAGCACGCCCGGCATCAGGAAGAGGAGGCCCGCGGCGAGCCCGCCCTTCACGCCGTGCAGCAGCCAGCCGACATAGGTGGCGAGCTGCGTCGCCTCCGGGCCGGGCAGCAGCATGCAATAGTTGAGCGCGTGCAGGAACCGCAGCTCGCCGATCCAGCGCTTCTCGTCGACGAGGATGCGGTGCATCAGCGCGATCTGCCCCGCCGGCCCGCCGAAGCTCAGCACCCCGATCTTCGCCCAAACCCCGAGCGCCTCGCGGAAGGAGACGGACGGGACCGGCTCGTCAGGGCTTGTTGGTCGGCCAGTTGTGGGTTTCGTCGGTGGCGTCGCGGCACCAGCGGTAGAATGCGTCATAGAGGGTCAGCCCGGCCTCGAGTTGGCGGAGATCGTCGGAGAACATGCGGGAGAGCCCGAGCGAGGCGGCGAGCAGGCCGGCCGTTTCCGGCGCCAGGTCGAGCCGTGCCGTGTCCGCCCCCCGGACGATCGTGGCGAGACGGCGCAGCGGTTCGGTCGCCAGGCCGAATTCCTCGACCATCACGTCGAAGCTGCACATCGGCCCGCGGTGGCTCCAGAACACGCCTTCCACGTCGAAAGGCGTGGCACTGAAGCGTTCGGCGACCGCCGGCACCTGAGACGGCGCAACGAAGAGGAAGACGGCGCGGCGGTCGACGAACCGCCGGATCAGCCAGGGGCAGGCGATCCGGTCGATCTTCGGACGGGCCCGCGTCACCCAGACCGTCCTGCCCTCCGCGTCCGCCGGCGGAACCCTGTCGGAGGCGAGAAGCGGCAGCCCTGCAGTCCGCCACGCCTCGAATCCACCCTCCAGCATCTCCGCCGCCGCGCCTTCGTGGCGCAGCCATGCCGCAACGCCCTCGCTGAGCTTCAGGCCCTCGCGGCAGACGACGACGGCCGACTGCCCGGACAGCGCGCCGCCCCACTGCCGAACGTCCGCGTGCGAGCGGCGGATAGCGGCCGGGATGAGGCGCGGGTCGGCGCTGAAATCCTCCTCGGTCCGCACATCGATGACGAGCGGTCCGTCGGGGGTGCCGACGAGGCGGGCAAGCTTGCTGGCACTGATCGCGTTGAGTGACGACATGGCGGCGTCCTTGGCTCGAATGCGGGACGCGATGCTTCGGCCTGTCGCCTCGTGGGGAGATCGCTTTCCCCATGCGGCTGATGCTGACCCCGCCGGGCCCAGTCGTCAAGCCGCCCGCCCCTCACCCCCGCGTCACGTTCCACGTCTCCTCGATGGTCGTGCCGCCGGCGCGGATGAGCTTGGCGAGCGGGCAGAACTTCTGCAAATCGGCGAGCACCGCTTCCATCGCCGCCTCGTCGGCGTCGGTCGTGACGTCGATGGTCATGCGGATCGCCACGAAGGGCGTCTCGACCTCCTCCACGAGCTGCGTGCCGCGGCGGTCGAAATCCCATTCCGCGGCGATCCTCATGTCGCGGAGCTCCACGCCGTGCTTGCGCGCGCATTTGTGGCCGATGACGTTGGTGCAGGCGACGAGCGCCGCCACCAGGGTCTCCGTCGGCGTCGGCCCCTGGTTGGTGCCGTCGCGCTCCTTCGGCTCGTCGATCACCATCGCCGTATCGCGCGCGGCGATCTCGGTCCGCGAATGGGTCGGGCACTCGGCCTTCAGCCGGTTCGTCACCACCATCTTCTGCTTCACGAGCACGACGTCCCCTCCTCCCGGTTTGGGCTCGCGAATAGCCGCTCCCGGCGCGACTTCCAAGCGGAGGCGGGCCGGCTCACGCCGATGTGCGGGCCGGTGGCGTGCCGAAGAGCCGGCGTGCTAGGCTCCGCCTGCCGCACCTCGCGCAGGATCGCGGCGGAGAACGAGCCCGTCGCCGCCGCGCTCAAGGCGGAGATCATCCCCGGCCGGAGGCCCGTCCATGGCAGCCCTGTCCCGCCTCCTCCTCGCCGCCTTCCTCGCCGTCGCCGCGCCCGGCCTCGGCCTCGCCCAGCAGCCCGCGGCACCGGCGGCGGAGGCGCCGCAGGTGCTGCGCTTCCGCTTCAAGCCGCCTGCCGACGGGCCGCTCGCCTATCGCGTCGTGCAGCGCGACCGGGTCGTCTTCGCCGGCACCGAGAAGGCGCGGGCCTGGAGCCACGTGGTGGAGATCCGTGTCGGCGCCGCGCGCCCGCCCGACATGCTGGAGGCCACCATCACGCTGCGCGACGTCCGCCTCGACGAGGGGCCGGCCGACGACCCCTATTACCTCGTCGCGAAGACGCTCGAGGGCCGCGCGCTGCCGGCCGTGCTGCACGACAGCGGCGCCCCGGTGGAGACCGCCTGGGCCGCGCTGAAACGCGAGGTCGCGGCCGGGCTCGCCCGCCACACCGACCCGGAGACGGCGCGCGGGCTCGCCGCCGCGCTCGACCGCCTCGACCCCGAAGGCGTGACCGTCCTCTACCGCCCGCTCTATCTCGCGAGCGTCGGCCATCTGCTCGGCTTCAACAC
>JAEZEK010000040.1 GCA_023417735.1 Pseudomonadota bacterium
GGGGCAAGCAGGACCGCGTGTTCGCGGGCGGCCACGAGGATCTCGACTGGACCATGTCGAACCTCTTCGACGCCATGGGCGCGATGTCTTCGAAATATAATGAGACGCCGGCGGTCGCATCGCGCGCCTATGACGAGGGCCGCGACGGCTTCGTCATCGCGGGCGGCGCGGGCGTCCTCGTGCTGGAGGAGCTCGAGCACGCGAAGGCGCGCGGCGCCCGCATCTACGGCGAGGTGGTCGGCTACGGCGCGACCTCGGACGGCTACGACATGGTCCAGCCCTCCGGCGAGGGCGCGTTGCGCTGCATGAAGATGGCGCTTTCGACCGTCAAGCCGCGCATCGGCTACATCAACCCGCACGCGACCTCCACGCCGATCGGCGACCTGAAGGAGATCGAGGCGATCCGCGCGGTGTTCGGTGCGGGCGAGGACTGCCCGCCGATCTCCGCGACGAAGTCGCTGACCGGCCACTCGCTCGGCGCAACCGGCGCGCAGGAGGCGATCTACTCGCTGCTGATGATGAAGAACGGCTTCATCTGCGAGAGCGCCAACATCGAGGAGCTCGACCCGCAGTTCGAGGACATGCCGATCGTCCGCAAGCGGATCGACGACGTCGACATCGAATGCGTGCTGTCGAACTCGTTCGGGTTCGGCGGCACCAACGCCACGCTGGTCTTCCAGCGCTACGACGGCTGAAGGGAGGCGCATGACGGGGCTTCTGGAGGGCAAGCGGGGCCTCGTGATGGGCGTCGCGAACGATCACTCCATCGCTTGGGGGATCGCCAAGGCGGCTGCGGAACAAGGCGCCGAGCTCGCCTTCACCTATCAAGGCGAAGGCTTCGGCCGCAGGGTGGCGCCGCTCGCGGCCTCGGTCGGCTCCAACCTCCTGCTGCCGTGCGACGTCGAGGATCGCGCCTCGCTGGAATCGGTGTTCGCCAGGCTCGGCGAGGCCTGGGGCGGGCTCGACTTCGTGGTCCACGCGATCGCCTACTCGAACAAGGCGGAGCTCAAGGGCCGCTACGCCGACACCACGCGCGAGAACTTCGCGCGCACCATGCTGATCTCGTGCTTCTCCTTCACCGAGGTGGCGAAGCTCGCCCAGCCGCTGATGCGGAAGGGCGGTGCGCTCCTGACGCTCACCTATGCCGGATCCGTGCGGGTGATGCCCAACTACAACGTGATGGGGGTCGCCAAGGCCGCGCTCGAGGCGTCCGTCCGGTACCTTGCCGCCGATTACGGCGAAACCGCCATCCGCGTGAACGCGATCTCGGCCGGCCCGGTCCGCACACTCGCAGGGGCCGGGATCTCGGATGCGCGGCTGATGTTCAACTACCAGCGGCAGAACTCGCCGCTCCGCCGGGCGATCACGATCGAGGACGTCGGGGGTGCGGCCGTCTATCTCGTGAGCGACCTCTCGCGGGCGGTGACGGGGGAAGTCCATTACGTGGATGCGGGCTACAACATCGTCTCCATGCCGCGGCTGGAGACGCTGAAGGCCCACGACGACAAGGGCGCGCAAGAGGCCGCGGAATAGGCGAGCTGCGCAACTCGCGGTCACTAAGAGAAATTTTACCGTGCCGGAGCGATCGTGCAGTCAATCTGCCCGGACGATACCGCCATGGCCGCACCGAACTTCCGCTTCACCGCCCTCGTCGCGCTCGCCGGCACGGCGGTGGCACTGGCCGGGCTCGTCGACGACCCCCGCTTCTCCACGCCGCTGCTCGCGCTCGCCGCGCTCGCCATCATCGCCCTTCTCGCGCGCGGCTTCCCCCGTCCGCTGAAGGGGATCGGCGTCGGCCGGACGAGCGATCCGCTGACCGGCGTGATGGATCGCCGCGGATTCATCGAGACGCTGCGGCTCGCGACCGATCGGGCGAAGCGGGCCGACACCCAGATCGGCCTCCTCGTCCTCGACCTCGACCGGTTTCATGCCGTCAACGACACCTGGGGCCACGCAACCGGCGACGCCGTGCTCCGGGAGACCGTCGCCCGGATCAGGGCGGTCGCCGGAAGCCGGGCCGAGATCGCGCGGATTTCCGGCGACGAGTTCGCGCTCCTGCTCGAAGGGGACGCCAATCCGCGTTCGCTGAAGGAGCTCGCCCGCAACCTGTTCGAGGCCCTCGCGAGGCCGTACCAGGTGAACGCCTCGTCGATCTCGATCAGCGCCTGCGCGGGGATCGCCGTCTATCCCGTCAACGCCGAGGATGCAGACCACCTCTTCCGCGGCGCCGACCTCGCCCTCCACCGTGCGAAGCGGGAGGGGCGCAGCCGCGTGCGCGCCTTCGACACGGAGCTGCAGACGCAGATGCGGCGCAGCACGGAGATGGAGCATGACCTCCGCAAGGCGCTGGAGAACGACGAGTTCGTGGTGTTCTACCAGCCGCAGATGGAGCTCGCCACCGGGGATCTGCGCGGCTACGAAGCGCTCGTCCGCTGGGACCGCCCCGGAACCGGCATCATCCCGCCGATGGAGTTCATTCCGGTCGCCGAGGCGACCGGGCTCATCCGCGAGCTCGGCGAACGCGTCCTCCGGCGCGCCTGCCACGACGCGACGACATGGCTCCATGCCGGCACGGTCGCGGTGAACTTCTCGCCGGCCCAGTTCCAGCACGGGCCCGTCGACGAGATGATCGCGAAGGTTCTGGACGAGAGCGGACTGGCCCCGGAGCGGCTGGAGATCGAGGTGTCCGAAAGCGTGTTCCTGCAGCAGTCGCCGGACACGATGGCCATGCTCGACAAGGTGAAGGCGCTCGGCGTGCGCATCGCGATGGACGATTTCGGCACCGGCTATTCGAGCCTCGCCTACCTGACCCGGTTCCCCTTCGACAAGATCAAGATCGACCGCAGCTTCGTCGCCCAGCTCTCGGAGGATCCCGGCGTGGCGACGATCATCGCCTCGATCGTGGGGCTCGGCCGCTCCCTCAGCGTCGACATCACCGCGGAAGGCGTGGAGACCGAGGAGCAGGTGACGATGCTGAAGGCCGCGGGCTGCCGGATCGTGCAGGGCTTCCTCTTCGGGACGCCGCAGCGCGAGGTCGCGCCGGCCGGCGGCACGGCGGTCGTCCGGCCCGGGCAGGTCACAAGCTGAATCGTGGCTTCGGCTCCGTTTCCGAAACGCGCGCAATTCTCATGACCGGCTTCACTGAAGCCTAAAACCGCTCTGGTACGGAGGATGAGCCGGCACTCGGGGACGCCGGCGGGGACGCGAGAGGAAGGGGCAACATGCCCGGGCTTGGAAAGCGCCTGGTATTCTTCGCGGCCGTTCTGGCTTCGGCCGTGCTCGTCGTCGCCGTCGTGTTCACGGTCGGGTTCGCTTCGCTCGAGCGCATGCTGGCCCGCGACGCGCTCCTGACGGCCCAGCTCTGGCACAAGTCCATCGCGTCCCAGTTCGAGCCGGCCGACCCCGCGCCCGGTTTCCGCAGCCCCAATCTTCTCGACACGCTCCGGATCGCCGAGATCGACGCGGTCCTGAACCTGAGGGGCGACGGCCGCGCGGTGCCGCTCGGGCCGACGGCGCCCGAGTCGGTCGCGGATTTCCAGGCCGTCGCCGAACAGGCGCGGGCCGACGGCACCGAGCCGTCACCCGGTGCCCCCGCCGTCGCGCTCAGCGACGACGACATCAGCTGGCTGACGGAGCCGCGATACCGCACCTGGGTCGTCCTGCCGGACACCGGGTCCGGCGACCGCCTGGCGGTCCGCATCCAGCAGAGCCGGGACGCCGCGCTCCTGCGGACCTCGTTCCAGCGCGAGCTGATCTACAGCGGCGGCGTGGCCGCCATCACCTTCTTCTCCTTCATGGCGGGCTTCACCTACCGCGCCCGCCAGCTGATGAAGGAGAACGAGGCGATCCGGTTCCTGACGCTGCACGACGAGCTCACCGGCCTTCCGAACCGCAAGAAGTTCGAGGCGTTCGGAATCAAGGCGCTCGCGCAGGACCGTGAGGCCGCAGCCATGACGGCGGTCTTCCTGCTGGACCTCGACGGGTTCAAGGCGATCAACGACACGCTCGGGCACCCGATCGGGGACGGCCTGCTGAAGGCCGCCGCCAAGCGGCTCAAGGGATCGCTGCGCGAGGACGACCTTCTGGCCCGGCTCTCCGGCGACGAGTTCGCGGTGATCGTGCCGAAGGTGGCGCAGACGAGCCAGCTCGCGCCGATCGCGGAGCGCATCCTGAAGCTCCTGTCCGCGCCGTTCCGCATCGACGGTCACGAGGTGCTGATCGGCTGCTCGATCGGGGTGGCGGTGGCGCCGGACAACGGGACCGACCTCGAGACCCTCATCCGCAATGCCGACTTCGCGCTCTACAGGGCGAAGAGCGAGGGCAAGCGGACCTGGCGCTTCTTCGACCCGAAGATGGCGGCCGATCTCGCGGCGCGGCGGATGCTGGAGGCGGGGCTGCGGGACGCGCTCGCGCGCGGCAGCTTCGAGATCGCCTACCAGCCGCAGGTCCGGCTCGCGACCGGTGCAATCGTCGGCTACGAGGCCATGCTGCGCTGGCGCCTGCCGGACGGCACGCTCGCGCCGGCTTCCAATTTCGTCTCCGTCGCCGAGGACACCGGGCTCGTCGTCCCGATCGGCGAATGGGTCATCGACCGCGTGGCGCAGGATTGCAGCCGGATGCTTCCGACGCGGCGGATCTCGATCAACCTTTCGGCCGCCCAGCTGAAGCGGGAGGGGATCGACCTGTTCCTGCGCGACCGGTTCGCCAGGCACGGCATCGCGCCGGGCCGCATCGACATCGAGGTCAATGAAGGCATCCTCGGGCGGAACGAGGCGATCTCGGTCGAGCGGCTGCGACGGATCCGCGCCGCGGGCATGAAGATCGTCATGGAATCCTTCGGCGTCGGCACGCTCAGCCTCGGGCTGCTGTCGCGCTACCCCTTCGACAAGATCAAACTGGACCGCTCGTTCCTCAACAACATGCGCGACGACCGGCAGAGCGCCGCCGTGCTCGCGGCGATCTGCGGGCTCTGCCGCTCGCTCGGAATGGAGGTCGCCGGCTCCGGCGTCGAGACGCGCGAGCAGTCGGAGATCCTGCTGGCGGCCGGGTGCTCGGAAGGACAGGGCTTCCATTTCGCGCGGCCGATGAGCATCGAGGAGCTGGTGGCGGCCGAAGCGGCGGAGCACGCCGGCACGGGCGTACCGAACCTGCGGGCGGTGGGGCGCGGCCCGGCTTGCTAAGCCCGCATTAGGGGAGCGCCCACAGGG
>JAEZEK010000070.1 GCA_023417735.1 Pseudomonadota bacterium
GTGCGGGCCGGCGCCACGATGTTCGTGGACGACCGCGACTTCGTCCGCGAGGATGGCGTGTTCGTCTCCGGCGAGATCCTGTTCTCCCGATTCGTGCCCGAGCTCGAGAACCCGATCCTCAACGTCCTTCTCAGGCCGCGGCCGCATGTCGGCGCGACCGTCTCGACGGCCGGCAAGACGAGCCAGCTCTATGCCGGCTTGACCTGGGACATTCCGCTCGGCCGGTTCTTCATCACGGGAAGCTTCGGCGGGACCGTCCACAACGGCGAGACCGACCCGCAGCCGGTGCAGACCGGACCCTGGACCGGATGCAGCGTGATGTTTCGGGAAAGCATCGGGATCGGCTTCAACGTCACCGACCGCTGGAGCATCATCGGCGCGATCGACCATTCGTCGAACAGCGGGCTCTGCACGCCCAATGACGGGCTGACCCACGCCGGCGTCTGGGTCGGCTACAAGTTCTGAGATCCGGCGCTCCCGCCGCGTCCGAAACCGAGCGGGCCCAAGAATGGTCGTTCTGAACAAGATCTATACGCGCACCGGCGACGATGGCACGACCGCGCTCGGAACGGGCGAGCGGCGGCCGAAGTACGACCTCCGCATCGAGACGTACGGCACGGTCGACGAGACGAACGCGGTGGTCGGCGTCGCGCGTGCTGCGCTCGGGTCGGAGTTCGGCGGCGTCGACGCCATGCTCGGCCGCATCCAGAACGACCTCTTCGACCTCGGCGCCGAACTCGCGACGCCCGACGACGGCAAGCCCAAGGGCTATGAGCCGCTGCGCGTGATCGATTCGCAGGTCGCGCGGCTGGAATCGGAGATCGACGCTCTCAACGCCGACCTGCAGCCGTTGCGCTCCTTCGTGCTGCCGGGCGGCAGCGCCGCCGCGGCGGCGCTTCATCTTGCGCGCACCGTGGCGCGCCGCGCCGAGCGGCTGATGGTGGAGCTCGCCGCGCAGGAGCCGGGCACGGTCGGCGGGCCGGCGCTGCGCTACGTCAACCGCCTCTCCGACTTCTTCTTCGTGGCGAGCCGGTGGGTGAACGCAAAGGGCGAAGCGGACGTCCTCTGGGTGCCGGGCAAGAACCGCTAGCGCGATGTTCGTCCCGCTCTACGACTACAATCCGCTCCGCCACCTCACGCGCCCCTACGTCAACTACGCCATCATGGCGGCGACGGTGCTTTCCTTCTTCCTGTTCGGCGGGCTCGACCAGGCGGTGTTCGAGCAGGCGGCGATCGGCCTCGGCTTCATCCCGGCCGTCGTCCACGACCTGGCGGTGCTGCCGCCGGGCGCCGCGATCGTCCCGGAAGGCGCGACCTACGTCACCTACGCGTTCATGCACGCCAACCTGCTGCATCTCGGCGGCAACCTGATCTTCCTCTGGGTGTTCGGTGACAACGTCGAGGATGCCGTCGGGCACCTGCGATACCTGGCCTTCTATCTCGGCTGCGCCGCAGCCGGGGCGCTGGTGCACGGCGTCGTGCATCCTGGTTCGACCTTGCCGCTGATCGGCGCATCCGGCGCGGTGGCCGGGATCGTCGGGGCATATCTGGTCCTTCACCCGCGCGTGAAGCTGTGGGTGCTCCTGCTCGGCCGCATCCCGCTGCGGCTTTCGGCGGCCTGGGTGCTCGGGGCGTGGGCGGTGTTCCAGGTCGGGAACCTGTTCCTCGCGGTCCCCGCCGACGGCGAGCAGGTCGCCTGGTGGGCGCATGTCGGCGGCTTCGTCGCAGGCGCGCTGCTCATTCTGGTCCTGCGCCGCCGCACCGTCCCGCTCTTCGACCGGAACCTGCCGGACCATCCGACCCGCTGAGGGGACATGCCGGGCGCGGCTTGCGCCCCTGCCCCCGCAGGGCTAGTTCCGTTGCCGGGAATTCGGAGGAGCGCAATGAAGGTTCTCGTGCCCGTCAAGCGGGTCATCGACGCCAACGTGAAGCCGCGCGTGAAGGCGGACGGCTCCGGCGTCGAGCTGGCGAACATGAAGATGTCGATGAACCCGTTCGACGAGATCGCCGTCGAGGAGGCGCTGCGTCTCCGCGAAGCCGGGACGGCGACTGAAGTGGTCCTCGTCTCGATCGGGCCAGCGCAGGCGCAGGAGACGATCAGGACGGGCCTCGCCATGGGCGCCGACCGCGGCATCCTGGTGCAGGCCGACGGCGCGGTCGAGCCGCTCGCCGTCGCCAAGATCCTGAAGGCCGTCGTGGAGCAGGAGGCGCCCGAGCTCGTGATCCTCGGCAAGCAGGCGATCGACGACGACGCGAACCAGACCGGGCAGATGCTGGCCGCCCTGCTCGGCTGGCCGCAGGGCACCTTCGCGTCGAAGATCGCCATCGCCGAGGGCCGCATCGCGGTGACGCGCGAAGTCGATGCCGGGCTCCAGGTCCTCGACCTCAAGCTGCCGGCGATCGTCACCACCGACCTCCGCCTCAACGAGCCGCGCTACGCCTCGCTGCCGAACATCATGAAGGCCAAGAAGAAGCCGATCGACACGAAGACCGCCGCCGATTTCGGCGTCGATACGGCGCCGCGGCTGGAGGTGATCGAAACGCGCGAGCCGCCGAAGCGGAAGGCCGGCGTGAAGGTCACGTCGGTCGCCGACCTCGTCGACAAGCTCAAGAACGAAGCGGGCGTCCTCTAGGGCGGAACGGGACCATGACCACTCTCCTCATCGCAGAACACAGCAATGCCGCGCTCAACGAGGCGACGGCGAAAGCCCTGACCGCTGTCAGGGCACTCGGCGGCGACGTGCACGTCCTCGTCGCGGGCCAGGGCGCGCAGGCGGCAGCGGAAACGGCCGCAAGCCTGGAGGGCGTTGCGAAGGTCCTCCTCGCGGAGTCCGAGCCGCTCGCCCATCAGCTCGCCGAACCGCTCGCCGCGCTGATAGTCTCGCTTGCCGGCGATTACGATGCGGTGGTCGCGCCGGCCACCACGATGGGCAAGAACGTCGCGCCGCGCGTCGCAGCCCTTCTCGACGTGATGCAGGTGTCCGACGTGCAGGAGATCGTGGCGCCCGATACGTTCCGGCGCCCGATCTATGCCGGCAACGCCGTCCAGACCGTGCGCTCCACGGACGCGAAGAAGGTGCTGACGATCCGCACTGCCTCCTTCCAGGCGGCGGGCTCGGGCAGCGGCGCCGCCCCGATCGAGGCGGTGCAGGCGGCGGGGGATCCCGGTGTCTCGCGGTTCGTCGAGGAGCGGCTTTCGGAGAGCGAACGGCCTGAGCTCGCAGCCGCCCGGATCATCGTGTCCGGCGGCCGGGCGCTGGGGTCCAAGGAGAAGTTCACCGAGGTGATGCTCCCGGTCGCCGACCGGCTCGGAGCGGCGATCGGGGCGAGCCGCGCGGCGGTCGATGCCGGCTATGCGCCGAACGACTGGCAGGTCGGGCAGACCGGAAAGATCGTGGCGCCCGATCTCTACATCGCCTGCGGCATCTCCGGCGCGATCCAGCATCTCGCCGGCATGAAGGATTCGCGCGTCATCGTCGCCATAAACAAGGACGAGGAGGCGCCGATCTTCCAGGTCGCCGATTACGGCCTCGTCGGCGATCTCTTCCAGGTGCTGCCGGAGCTCGTTGCGGAGCTCGACAAGCGCGCCGGCTGACGGGCCCGCGGGGCCCCCGCGACGTCAGATCGCGGCTGCCGGATCGGGCGAGCCCGCGTAGAGCGCGGTCTCGCGGGAACTGGTGAGGGCGAGGTAGCGCTCGTACTGCGTGACCACGTCGTCGGCGATCTGCCGACGCGTGAAGCCCATGACGTCATAGCCGCGGCTGCCGTCGGAGAAGTAGGTCCGGACCTCCCACGCCTGCGGCCGCTGCCCTTTGCCCGTTCCGAGATCGGCTACGGAAAAGGCGGCCAGAGGCCGGCTTGCCGGCCTGACGCCGTAGACGAAGTTCCGCACCCTTTCAGCGGCAACCGTAAGCTCCAGCGCGTCGGCTTCCGCCCTGAGGACCGCGTCGTGCCCGTGTCGGCGCAGCTCGGCCGCCACCTCCTCGAGCGCCGGGCGTGCCGTGTCCGCGATGAAGGCTTCCGCCTCCCGGCCGCTCGGCGTGTGGAGCGCCAGCCCGAGCCGCTTCGTCCAGGGCAGCTCGCTTGCCGGCGTTGCCACCGCGATGGCCCGTTCGCGCGCCATGTCGGCCTGCATGCCCCGGATCAGTCCGAAACCCAGGAACATCATCACGATCGTGAATGGCAGAGCGCTGATCAACGTCATCGTCTGCAGGGCCGTCAGGCCACCGGCCAGCAGCAGGAGGGCGGCGGCGAGACCTTCCAGGCCGCACCAGTAGACCCTCTGCCAGGCTGGCGTGGCGTCGGCGCCGCCGGCGGCTATCTTGTCGACGACCATCGAGCCCGAAGCGGACGAGGTTATGAAGAAGATCGCGACGAGGAGGATGGCAAGGCCCGAGGCGACGGAAGCCAGCGGCAGGAACTCGAAGAACGCGAAGAGGGCGACGGAGACGTCGTCCGCCACCGCGCGCGAGATCGCCCCTGCGGCTTCACCCATGTCGAGCGTGATGGCGGTGTTCCCGAAAACCGTCATCCAGAGGAACGTGAAAAGGCTTGGGACGAGAAGCACGCCGGTCGCGAACTCACGCACCGTCCGCCCGCGGGAGATCCTCGCAATGAACATGCCGACGAACGGCGACCAGGCGATCCACCACGCCCAGTAGAACAGCGTCCACGCGCTCATCCAGCCGCGCGGCTCATAGGCGTAGAGATTGAAGGACCTGCGGAAGAAGTCGTCGAGATAGGCTCCGACATTCTGCGGGTAGGCCTTCAGCAGGTATGCGGTCGGACCGACGACGAGGACGAACAGCAGCAGAAGGACGGCGAGCAGCAGGTTCAACTCGGAAAGCCGCCGGATGCCCACGTCGAGGCCGCTCAGGACCGAGGCGGTCGCGAGCACGGTGATCACCGCGATCAGCACGACCTGGACCCAGGGCTCGTTAGGGAGGCCGAACAGGTAAGCGAGCCCAGAATTGATCTGCAGGACGCCGAGGCCGAGAGAGGTCGCAATGCCGAACAGCGTGCCCACGATCGCGAAGATGTCCACGGCATCGCCGATCGGCCCGTCGATCCTGCCCTTCAGCAACGGATAGAGCCCGGACCGGATCGTCAGCGGCAGGTTGTAGCGGAAGCTGAAATATGCCAGCGACAGCCCGACCACGGCGTAGATGCCCCAGGCGTGAACACCCCAGTGGAAGAAGGTGATGACCATCGCCTGGCGGGCGGCCTGCAACGTCATCGGCTCGGCCTCGGGCGGGGCCGAATAGTGCTGGATCGGCTCGGCCACGGCGAAGAACATGAGGCCGATGCCCATGCCGGCGGCGAACAGCATGGCGAACCAGCTCGGATAGCTGAAGTCCGGCTCGGAATCGTCCGGCCCGAGCTTGAGCGTCCCGAATCGGCTGGCGGCCAGGAAGATGACGAGGAACAGGAAGCCCGTGACCGCGATGATGTAGAGCCAGCCGAAGCCGTCGATGATGGACCCCTGTATCGCCGCGAAGATCGCCTCCGCCCGTTGCGGGAAAAAGGAGGCCGACCGCCAGGAAGGCTGCGATGACGAGGCTCGCGCCAACGAAGACCGGGCCTCGGATCCGGACGGCGGTCGGGCTGGGGGACGAAGCGGACACGAATCGCTCCTTGTTTGCGTGTGAAGGTGGAGCCGAACACCGGCTCAACACTTTCGCGGCTCAAATGTTCACCGGCGGGTTCCGCGACCGACCGCTCGGCGCGCGACCCGCGTCGACGGCACCAATTTCGCTGCGCCGCACCCTTCCCCTTTGGGTGCGTATACGAAATACTCCGGCCGCCAGGAGTGAGAGGCGAATGACGGCAACGATTTCGACGATCGGGGTGATCGGCGCTGGGCAGATGGGCAGCGGGATCGCGCATGTGAGCGCGCTCCACGGCATCAAGGTGCTGCTCGCCGACCTGACGCCGGACCGGGTGCAGGCCGGCCTCGCCACCATCAACGGCAATCTCGCGCGTCAGGTCGGCTCCGGTCGCATTTCCGAGGCGGACCGCCAGGCCGCGATCGGCCGCATCATCCCGGTGCGCGGGCTCGAGGAGCTCGCCGAGGCGGACCTCGTGATCGAATCGGCCACCGAGAACGAGACGGTGAAGCGCAAGCTCTTCGCCGAGGTGTGCCCGTACCTGAAGCCCGAGGCGATGATCGCCACCAACACGTCGTCCTACTCGATCACGCGGCTCGCGGCAGCCACCGATCGGCCCGAACGCTTCATGGGCATGCACTTCATGAACCCGGTTCCGGTCATGGAGCTCGTCGAGCTGGTGCGCGGCATCGCAACGGACGACGCGACCTTCGAGGCCGCCAAGCAGTTCGTCGCGCAGGTCGGCAAGAAGGCCGCGGTCTCCGAGGACTTCCCGGCCTTCATGGTCAACCGGATCCTCCTTCCGATGATCAACGAGGCGATCTACGTCCTCTACGAGGGCGTCGGCTCGGTCGAGGCGATCGACACCGCCATGCGGCTCGGGGCGAACCATCCGATGGGGCCGCTCCAGCTCGCCGACTTCATCGGTCTCGACACCTGCCTCTCCATCATGCAGGTGCTCTACGAGGGCCTGGCGGATTCGAAGTACCGCCCCTGCCCTCTCCTCGTGAAGTACGTCGAGGCCGGCTGGCTCGGCCGCAAGACCAAGCGCGGCTTCTACGACTATCGCGGCGAGAAGCCCGTCCCGACCCGCTGACCAGGCCCCGCTGAGCAGACTTGCGCGCTGGCTTTTGCCGGCGCGCCTCAGCGCCGCGCGACG
>JAEZEK010000082.1 GCA_023417735.1 Pseudomonadota bacterium
GGCGCCGCGGGCCCGCTGGACATCCGGCGAAGGCCGCCCGATCCTTCGGCCCTCCGCAGACAAAGGGGAACCTCGATGATTCGAACAGCCGCCGCCGTCGCGCTCGCCGCCGGCCTGCTCGCCGCCTGCCAATCGGTACAGCCCCGCTCGGCGATGGACGGGCGCTGGGCCTCCGCGGACGGCGTCTTCGTCGCGACCTTCGACAGCGGCAAGTTCACGTCGCGCTTCACCAAGACGAACGAGGTGCTGGCGCAGGGCACCTATGCGAGCGACGCCGGAAACCGGATCGCCATGAACTGGCTGAGCGTCGCGACGAAGCAGCAGCGCTCCGCGAGCTGCAGCTTCACCGGCCCGAACACCGTCAGCTGCCAGCAAACCGGCGGCGGCGCATTCCAGCTCAACCGCGCGGCGTGAGAGCGCGACCGCGGGCGTGGCGGCTCACGCGTCCGCGGTCGCCTCGGCGCCGCCGAAGCCGTGCATGCGCCAGGCCCATTGCAGGCCGACGATGGCGCCCTTGATCGGCCTGAGGAGGCCGAGCGACATGCCGAGCGTCAGCGGCCCCCACAAGGCCGCATGGAGCCAGAGCGGCGGACCGTAGAAGGTCTCCACGCCGAGCGCGGCTGTGAGCACCACGTGGCCGACTATGGAGATGGTGAAATAGGGCGGCGCGTCATCGGCGCGGTGATGATGGAGCTCCTCGCCGCACGCCTCGCAGCGGTCCCGCACCGTGAGAAAACCCGTGAAGAGGGCGCCTTGTCCGCAATTCGGGCAGCGGCAGAGGCCGCCCCGACCGAGCGCGGACGCGGTGTCGCGCGCCTCGCTTCCGACATCTGCCTGCATGGTGACAACATCCCCGGAGCGGTCCCCCAGGGCCGCCATTCGGCTAGCAGTTAGGCGCGCGGAGCGCCGGTCACGATGAGGCAAGCCGTCGCTCCCTCCCCTGTTCGGCCAGGGCGACGCCCACGAGCGCGCAGAAGCTGAGGAAGGTGACGACCGCCGCCGCGGCGTGGGAGAACTCCCACTGCCTGCGAAGCGCCTCCCAGTTCTCCGGCACGCGCGTCCAGTTCTCGGTCGCCCTGTTCGCAGGGAAGGTCCAGGCGAAGAAGATGGCGAGCGACGCCAGTTCCGCGAACGCGGCGAAGAGGGCGAGCGCGAACGCCGCGCCGCGGCCACGCAAGAGGATGGCGAGCGCGACATCAGCGGCGAGCGCGCCGAAGAGGACAACGCCGAACAGCGCCCAGCCCCGGTAGATGCCCTGGACGAGGAAGTACTCGGCTTCGGGAAGCCCGATCTTGTTGGGCAGAGCGAAGAGATGCGCTCCCGCCGGCACCAAGGCGAGCGCGGCGAGAACGAGTGCGACGAACGTTACCGTGCGCAGGAGCACGTGAGCCTCCCTGCTACCAAGCCCCGGCGGGCCGTGGTCGCGGGCCGTGGTCCCGAGCCGCGGACGCCGAGCGCGAACGCTGCGGATCCGATCACATGAATGTGACGAGGTCGGGGTCCTGCGTATCCTGCCATCTTCCGCCGGTATTCAGGATCGAATTGGTGAAGCGGAGATCGACCGGATGAACGGCAAGCGGGTGCTTCTCGCCGCCATGGCGGCGGCCTGGACATTGTCGATCGCTGAGAGCGCCCACGCCCAGAGCTGCGGGACGGGCGATTTCCCGGGCTGGCTTCGCGGCGTCCGCCAGGAAGCGGCGGCTTCAGGCCTTTCGGAGCGGGCGCTCGGTGCGCTCGACACCGTCCGCTTCGACCCGGCCATCGTGAAGCGCGACCGCGGCCAGGGCGTGTTCGCCCAGAGCTTCCTCGAGTTCTCCGACCGCATGGTCGCGCAATACCGCCTGCAGCAGGGCGCGAAGCTGATGAAGCAGCACGCCTCCCTGTTCGCGGCCGTCGAGCGGCAGTACGGCGTCCCCGCCGCCGTCATCACCGCCTTCTGGGGCCTCGAAACCGATTTCGGTGCCGTGCAGGGCGACGTCTCGACGCTGAATTCGCTCGCCACGCTCGCCTACGACTGCCGGCGGCCCGAGGTGTTCCGTCCGGAGCTCATCGACGCGCTGCGGATCATCGATCGCGGCGACCTTTCTGCGAAGGAGATGGTCGGCGCCTGGGCGGGCGAGATCGGCCAGATGCAGTTCACGCCGTCGAACTATGTCCGCTACGCGGTGGACGCAGACGGCGACGGCCGGCGGGATCTCAGGCGCAGCGTCCCCGACGTGCTCGCCTCCACGGCGAACCTCATGCGCAGCGAAGGCTGGCGCGCCGGCGAGCCGTGGCTCCAGGAGGTCCGCGTGCCGGCGGAACTCCCCTGGCAGGAAGCCGACCTTTCGATCCAGCACCCGCGCGCCCAATGGGCGGCCTGGGGTGTCGCCGCCGCGCAGGGCGCGCTGCCGCAGGACGGTCTGCCGGCTTCGCTGATCCTGCCGATGGGACGGAACGGACCGGCCTTCCTCGCCTATCCGAATTTCCGCGTCTTCCTGCAGTGGAACCAGTCTCTGGTCTACGCGACGACGGCCGCCTATTACGCCACCCGCCTCGCCGGCGCGCCCGCTGTGGGCCGCGGCCGCGGCCCCGAGGCGCTCGGCACGGCTGAGGTGAAGCAGCTGCAGCAGATGCTGGCGCGCCGCGGCTACGACGTCGGCAAGATCGACGGCGTGATCGGGAGCGGCACGCGCGCCGCGGTCAAGGACGTCCAGTTGCGGCTCGGGCTCCCGGCCGACGCCTGGCCGACGGCGGAGCTCCTTCGGCGCCTCGGCGGCTGAAGGCGGGCCTCAGCTCAGGCCCCGCCTTCCGGCGCGATCTTCAGGGCGCCGAACAGCCGCAGGGCATGATCGACGGTCATCGGCCGGCCGAGATGGTAACCTTGGGCCTTCTCGACGCCGAGGCTGCGCAGCACCGCGAGCTCTGCCGCCGTCTCCACGCCCTCCGCGATGTCCGCATCCCGTCTCGGATCCGAAGGCGATGAGGGCCGAGGCCAGCGCCCTGCGCGCCGGGTCGCGGTCGACGTCCCGCGTCAGTGTCATGTCGAGCTTGATGATGTCCGGCCGTAGGTGGAGGATGTGCTGCAGGCTGGAATAGCCCGCGCCGGCGTCGTCGATCGCAACCCGCATCCCTGCCGCGCGCGGAGCATGGAGGGCTCTTGCCAGCGCATCGTAGTCCGCGACAGGGGCATGCTCGGTGATCTCCAGCACGATGCGCCGAAGCGGCATTCCCGAAAGCGCGCCCGCCAGATCGCCCGTCAGGATCGTCTCCGGCGAGGCGTTCACGGCGATGTAGACGTGATCGGGGAAGCGGGTCGCGTCGGCGAGCGCCCGACGGATCGCGGCGAGCTCGAGCTCCGCCCCCAAGCCGGCTTCGCCCGCCTCTCCGAACCAGACGTTCGGCGGCCGCTCCGGCCCGGCCAGGAAGCGGGTGAGGCACTCCACGCCGACGGGGCGGCCCTCGCCGGTGTGCCAGATCGGCTGGTAGACGGGATAGAAGGCCTCGTCGTCGATGACGCCGCGGATGCGCGCCCGCTTCTCCTCCGCAAAGGCGTTCGCCTCGAGCTCCCGGGCGATCTCGTAGGCGGCAAGATCGGCGAACGCGCCCATCATCCGGAGATCGCGTTCATTCAGCGACTTGTCCGGGTGGAATCCGAGGCAGCAGAACATTCCGTAGACGCTGCCGTCGGGCATGCGCAGCGGAACGCTGAGATGCGCGCCGATCGGGATTGCCCTCGTCACCGGCATGGCCATCGCGAACGGGACCGCCCCGGTGTCCGGCATGAACGCTGGCAGACGCCCTTCCAGGATGTGCCGGCAATAGACGTCGTCGAGCGGATTGGAATCGCCGGGCTTGAGGATCCCCTCGTTCCCCGGCGCGTCGACGGCCCGGAACACCGACCTGTCGCCGGCGAAGCGCGAGACGTAGGCGACCTCCATGCCGAGATGCTCGCGCACGGCCTGCAGAGCGCGTTCCACCGTGGTGGCGCCCGGCCCCACCTCTCCCGACGTGCCTGAGATCAGCCCGCGCAGCGCCACGTTCTGCCGACCTTCGCCCATTGCCGCGATCCCGATCCGCTCCCGTTCATCAGACAGAGCACACACGAAGAAAGCTTTAAGGTGGCGCCGAAACCGATTCGCCCCTGTGGGCTGCGCGCGCCGTGCCGGAGCGGCCCGGCGACACGGTTCCCTCTCCCGCGCCGCCTATTCCACCGGCGGCACCTCGGCGTCGGGGTTCCGCCGGGCCCGGTAGAACAGCCGGTAGCGCTTCACTCCGTCCACGATGACCAGCACGCCGGCGGCGAACGAGAGGATGCGGACGAACAGGACCTCGTTGTCCGGGTGGAGCGCCTGCGTCGCCAGGAACGCGCCGACCGTGATCTCGCAGACCGGATAGAGCATGGGCTTGGGCCGGACTTCCTCCCGCACCCAATAGGCGCCGAACCCGACGAGCAGGGCCAGGACCGCGCCCCCCGCATAAGCGATCCAGGCGGGCAGCGGCACCGACGGCAGGATCTCCTGGTGGAAGGCCTCGAAACCGAGGATGAGCAGGCCGAGGAGGACGAGGCCGAGCAGGATGTCCGGCACGACCCGCTCCCGGCCGGCG
>JAEZEK010000167.1 GCA_023417735.1 Pseudomonadota bacterium
TAACGCGGCCTTGCCGCTTTCGACCTCCACGTTAGGGGGAGGTTGGAGGCCGTGCCGGGTCGCGGGGCGCGGGTTGCCTCAGAGGGCGGTCCAGCCGCCGTCGACGGGCAGGGGGGTGCCGGTGATCTGGGCGGCGGCGTCGGAGCAGAGGAAGACGGTGAGGGCGCCGATGGCGGAGACCTCGACGAACTGCTTGGTCGGCTGGCGGGCGAGCATGACGTTCCGGATCACCTCGTCGCGGCCGAGGCCGTGCGCCTTCATCTGGTCCTCGATCTGGCCCTCCACGAGCGGCGTGCGCACATAGCCCGGGCAGATGGCGTTGCAGGTCGTGCCGGCCTCGGCGAGCTCGAGCGCGACGGTGCGGGTCAGCCCGATCAGGCCGTGCTTGGCGGCGACGTAGGCGGACTTGTAGGGCGAGGCGGTGAGCCCGTGCGCCGAGGCGATGTTGACGATGCGGCCCCAGCCGGCCGCGCGCATGGCCGGGACCGCGGCGCGGATCGTGTGGAAGGCCGAGGAGAGGTTGACGGCGAGGATCGCGTCCCAGCGCTCTGGCGGGAAGTCCTCGATCCGGGCGACGTGCTGGATGCCGGCATTGTTGACGAGGATCTGGACGGGGCCGAAGGCGTCGGCCGCCGCCTCCACCAGGCGGACGCAGGCCGCGGGATCGGCCATGTCGGCCGCGACGTAGGCCGCCTTCACGCCGTGCGCGGCCGCGACCCGCTCCGCGATCGCATGGTCCTCCGGGCGGTCGGTGAAGGAATTGAGCACGACGTTCGCGCCCGCGCCGGCGAGCGCCTCGGCGATGGCGAGCCCGATGCCGGAGGTCGACCCGGTCACGATCGCGGTCTTGTCGGAAAGCATCGCCGTCTTCTCCTCGTCTCGAAGAGCGCATATCTATTGCAGTGCAGCAGGGAAGGCCATCGCGCCGAGCGGGCGCGGGCCGCGTTGACTTCGGGCGCCGCCTTCGCCACCTCAGCCGTAATGAACGGGGATCCGATGCACGCGCACGCCATTTCCGCCGGGCCGGGCCCGCGCCGCAGCACCGTCGCGGTCGACGTCGGCGGCGTCACAGTCGGCGGCGGCGCCCCGGTCGTCGTGCAGTCGATGACGAACACGGACACGGCGGACGTGGAGAGGACGGTCGCCCAGGTCGCCGCGCTCGCCCGCGCCGGCTCCGAGATCGTGCGCATCACGGTCGACCGCGACGAGGCGGCGGCGGCCGTGCCGCACATCCGCGAGCGGCTCGACCGGATGGGCGTCACCGTGCCGCTCGTCGGCGACTTCCACTATATCGGCCACAAGCTGCTGGCCGAGCATCCGGCCTGCGCCGAGGCGCTCGAGAAGTACCGCATCAATCCCGGCAATGTCGGCTTCCGCGAGAAGCGCGACCGGCAGTTCGCGGCGATCGTGGAGACGGCGATCCGGCACGGCAAGACGGTGCGGATCGGGGTGAACTGGGGCTCGCTCGACCAGGCGCTGCTGACGCGGCTGATGGACGAGAACGCGGCCTCGGCCGCGCCGCTCACGGCAGCCGCGGTGACGCGCGAGGCGATGGTGCGCTCGGCGCTCATCTCCGCCGAGCAGGCCGAGGAGATCGGGCTTCCCCGCAACCGCATCATCCTCTCCGCCAAGGTCAGCCAGGTGCAGGAGCTGATCGCCGTCTACCGGATGCTCGCGGCGCGCACCGACCACGCGCTCCATCTCGGCCTGACGGAGGCCGGCATGGGCTCCAAGGGCATCGTCGCCTCGTCGGCCGCGATGGGCATCCTGCTCCAGGACGGGATCGGCGACACGATCCGCGTCTCGCTGACGCCGGAGCCGGGCGGCGACCGGACGCTGGAGGTGAAGGTCGCGCAGGAGCTCCTGCAGACGATGGGCTTCCGCGCCTTCGTGCCGGTGGTGGCAGCCTGCCCGGGCTGCGGGCGGACGACCTCGACGCTCTTCCAGGAGCTCGCCAAGGAGATCCAGGACAACATCGCGGAGCGCATGCCGGTCTGGCGCGAGACCTATCCGGGCGTGGAGGCGCTGCAGGTCGCGGTGATGGGCTGCATCGTGAACGGGCCGGGGGAATCGAAGCACGCCGACATCGGCATCTCGCTGCCGGGCACGGGGGAGACGCCGGCGGCGCCGGTCTTCATCGACGGCCGCAAGGCGATGACGCTGCGCGGGCCGGCGATCGCGGCGGACTTCAAGCAGATCGTCGAGGACTACATCGAGAAGCGCTTCGGGCGCGCGCGCTCCGACATCGAGGCGGCGTGAGGCGGGCGGATCAGGCGGCCGCCGGCGTGCGGCCAAGCGCGGCCGAGCGGCTCCAGCCGTAGCGCCAGACATAGAGCGCGAGGCCGATGAGCGGGCCGAAGATGTCGGTCCAGAAGATGACGCCCGCATTGCCCGGCGCGAAATTGCCGGCCGTCACCATCTGGTAGACGTGGCCGCCGGCCGCACCCCACAGGAAGAAGGCCGGCCCGAGGATCGCCGCAAGCCGCATGCCGGGGCTGCCCTGGAAGGCGAGGAGGCCGACGACCGCGAAGCCGAGGCTCGCGAAGCCGACCTCGGCCTGGAACGGGCTGTCCTCCCAGCCGATGAAGCGGGCCGTCATCTCGCCGAAGAAGACGTGCATGACGAAATTGTAGAAGAAGGCGATGGCGATCGAGAACAGCAGGTAGAAGGCGAGGAAGGCCTCGGCCGGCTGGCTCGAATGGCGCGGCCGGTGCTCGGCGGCGAGCGCGACGAGCGCCGCGAGCGCGCCGAGGATCAGCACGGTCAGCGTGAAGTTCTCCAGCGCCAGCCGGATCGCCGTCTCCATTCGAAGATCCCCCGTTTCCGCCCCGCTCCGGGCGGCGCTATGTTCCCGGCCGGTTGCTAAGGAATGCTGAAGGCGGGGCGATGCGGCTGATCGGGGAAGCGGGGGACATCGAGGCGGGGCTCAAGGCGCTGACGGCGGCCGACCCGCGGCTCGCGCCCGTGCTCGAAACGGCGGGCGAGGTGCCGCTCAGGCGGAACGCCGGCGGCTTCGAGGGGCTCGCCGCCATCATCACCTCGCAGCAGATCTCGAACGCCGCCGCCGACGCCATCTGGGGCAGGCTCCGGGCGGCGGTCGACCCGTTCACGCCGGACGCCTTCCTCGCCGCGGAGGCGGAGACGCTGAAGGCGGCCGGGCTGTCGCGCCCGAAGATCAGGACGCTGACGTCCTTCGCCGGCGCCTGCGCGGACGGCTTCGACGTGGATCGGCTGGCAGCGCTGCCGCCGGAGGAGGCGGTGGCGGCGATGGTCGTCCATCCCGGCATCGGGCGCTGGACGGCGGAGATCTACCTGCTCTTCTGCCTCGGGCACCCGGACGTCTTCCCGGCCGGGGACCTCGCGCTGCAGGCGGCGGTGGCCGACGCGTTCGCGCTGGAGGCGCGGCCGAAGGAGAAGGCGCTGCGCGAGATCGCCGAGGCGTGGTCGCCCTGGCGCGGCGTCGCGGCGCGGCTCTTCTGGTCCTACTACCGGGTGCGGCGCGAGACCCGGTTGCGCCCCGCGCCCGACCTGCCTTAGCTAGCCGCCATGCTCGACGGACCCCGCATCGCGCCCGCTTCCGGTGGGCGGCCCCGCAGCCTCGTCATCTTCCTGCACGGCTACGGCGCCGACGGCCGCGACCTGATCGCGATCGGGCGGGAATGGGCGGGGCTCATGCCGCACACCGCCTTCGTCGCCCCCGACGCGCCGGACGCCTGCGCCGGCGCGCCGATGGGCCGGCAATGGTTCCCGCTCACCATGCGCGACC
>JAEZEK010000171.1 GCA_023417735.1 Pseudomonadota bacterium
CGCGCCGCCGGCGCGCTTCAGCCATTCCTCGGCAATGGCACGGTCACGCGTTGCCGGAGAGATCCGGAGGCTCGGGTGAGGGTTCTCCTCGACGAAGCGTTCCAGCGCCGCACGCCGTCGCGAAAGCGGCTCCGCGATCAGGCTTTCGCCGCCTGGCGCCATCAGGCAGTCGAACAGGATGAAGCGCGCGGGCGTCTCCCGCGCCAGCTTCCGGATCCGGCTCTCCGCCGGGTGTAAGCGCATCTGGAGCGCGTCGAACGACAGGCTTTCGCCGACGGGGATGGCGAGCTCGCCGTCCAGGACGAAGCGGTCTGCCTCCAGGCCGAGCAGAACCTCCGCAATCTCCGGGAAGTAACGTGCGAGCGGCTTGCCCGACTTCGCCTGGAGCGCGATCTCGCCGCCCGAGCGGAACGCGAGGCAGCGGAACCCGTCCCATTTGGGCTCGAACTGCCATCCGGGCTCCGACGGCAGCGCCTCGACCAGCCTCGCCTCCATCGGCGGCAGATCGACCGAAAGGGGTAGCGCCTGCGTGCCGCGACCCGATCCCTCGTCCTTCCCGGCCGGCCGCCTCATCCCGTCGATCCTTTCCGCCCAACAAAACGCCGGGAGGTCGGGATTCCGTTCCATTCCGCGGTTCGGCGCCGCCGGCCGTCCTCCCCCGGGTTCAGCCGAACCTGTCGACGATGGCGCGCAGGTGGGCGAGGAAGGCGGCCTTGTTCTCGATGCCGATGAGCGCGTCGAGCTCGGCATCGTGGCTGGCGGCGTGCCGGGAGAGTTCGTCGAGCAGTTCGTCGCCGGCCGGCGTCAGCGCAAGAACATGGCTGCGGCGGTCGGAGCGGACCGGGCGGCGCTCGATCAGCCCTTCACTTTCCAGGTCGCGCAGGAGCGGCGTGATCGTGGACTTGTCACGTCCGGACCCGCGGCTCAGAGCCATCGGCGTGATGCCGGGGTTGAGCTTGATCAGCATCAGCGCCGCGAAGCGGCCGGGCCGGAGATCGTGCTGCCCCACCTTGCGCGCGAACGCACGCAACGAAGCGTCATGGGCGAGACGGAGATGGAAGGCGATGTAGTCCGCGAGCGGCCCGAAGTTCAGCCGATCGTTCCGGCCGAGCGGTTCCGCCTCCGCGTCGGGTGCAGGTGCGAGGAGCTGCGCGTCGAGATTCATCGCCTTGCCCCTCCCCCCGGCCATGTGCTGGGCACCGGCGCGACATTGCTCGTGCCCTCCCAGACTAAAGTCCGGGCTGAAATCTGCCAAGCGCCTTGCCGGCCTCGCCAAGGCCGGCGGCTGCGGCTACGTTCGCCAGCCCGTCTTCCTGGTCGAGAATCCGTCATGCTGAACACTCCTTCCGCCTTTGGGGGCATGGTCACCGCACCGCACCACCTCGCGGCCCAGACCGGTGCGGCGATCCTGCGCGAGGGTGGCAATGCCGTCGAGGCGATGATCGGCATGGCGGCGACGGTGGCGGTGGCCTATCCGCACATGAATGCCCTCGGCGGCGACGGCTTCTGGCTGATCGCGGCCCCGGGACGGGCGCCGATCGGTATCCAGGCCTGCGGACCGGCCGCCGAGGCCGCCACCTGCGAGCACTATGCGGAACGCGGGCACGCCCACCTGCCGACGCGCGGCGGCGCCGCGGCGCTCACGGTGGCGGGCACCGTCGCCGGCTGGGACCAGGCGGAGCGGCTGGCCGCGGAACTCGGCGGCCGTATCCCGCGCCGCGATCTCCTTTCCGACGCCATCCGGCTCGCGGAGGACGGGGTCGCCGTGACGGAAGGACAGGCGCGGCTCTCGACCGAGAAGCTCGGCGAACTGAAGGATGTGCCCGGCTTTGCCGGCCTCTTTCTCCCGGAGGAGCGGCCCCCCGTGCCCGGCCACCGCATGCGGCAGCCGGCGCTCGCCGGCACGCTTCGCCGCCTCGCCGAAGCCGGGCTGCAGGATTTCTACCGCGGCGACATCGCGCGGACGCTCGCAAACGACCTCGAGAAGGCCGGGAGCCCTGTCGGGCTCCGGGATCTCGAAGCCTTCGGCGCGGCACGCGTCGAGCCGCTCTCCGTCGCCCTTTCCGGATGCCGCCTCTTCAACATGCCGCCGCCGACGCAAGGCGTCTCCTCGCTCGCGATCCTCGCGATCTTCGAGCGGCTCCGGCTCGACGCCACGGACGACTTCGGGCTCGTGCATGGCCTCGTGGAAGCGACGAAGCAGGCATTCCTCGTGCGCAATGCCCGCGTGTTCGACCCGGCCTACATGGACTGCGACCCGCGCGACCTCCTCGCCCCGGATGTCCTCGACCGCATGGCGGCAGCGGTGGATGCGCGACGCGCCGCGCCCTGGCCGCACGAGGCCGCGGAGGGCGACACCGTCTGGATGGGAGCGATCGACCGCGACGGCGTCGCCGTCTCCTTCATCCAGAGCATCTATTGGGAGTTCGGCTCCGGCGTCGTCAGCCCGGCCACCGGCGTGCTGTGGCAGAACCGCGGCATCAGCTTCTCGCTCGAGCCGGGGCATGCGAACCGGCTCGCGCCCGGGCGGCTGCCGTTCCACACGCTCAACCCGGCCCTCGCACTCTTCGACGACGGACGACGCCTCGTCTACGGCACGATGGGCGGCGAGGGGCAGCCGCAGACGCAGGCGGCGGTGTTCGCACGCTACCGGTCCGCCGGCATGGCGCTGCAGGCGGCTGTGAGCGCGCCGCGATGGCTGCTCGGCCGCACCTGGGGCTCCGAGAGCACCAACCTGAAGCTCGAGGGCCGCTTCCCGCCCGAACTGGCGGAGCGGCTCCGCAGCGCCGGGCACGACATCGAAACCGTCGCGCCGTTCACGGACATGATGGGCCATGCCGGCGCCGTTCTCCGGCACGGCGACGGCCGTCTCGAGGGCGCCAGCGACCCGCGCAGCGACGGAGCCGTGGCGGCCCTCTGATCGGGCCCGGGCATTCCGGTCCGACGAGACGGGTCGGCTGCGGGGGCGGGCAGTCGGCATCATTCGAGATCGACGCCTTCGAAGATGTGGCGCCCGAGCGGGTCCATCACGAAGCCGCGGACGTTCGCGCGCGTGGCCATCATGACGATGGAGTGGGCGAGAGGGACCCAGGGCGCCGCCTCGTGGAACACCGACTGCGCTTCGCTGTAGAGGCGGGCGCGCGCGGCCTGATCGGCGATCTCCTTCGCGCGCGTCACGAGAGAATCGTAGGCGGGATCGCACCATTTCGCGATGTTGTTGCCGCCGGCGCGCGCCGCCGTGCAGCCGAGCAGGACGTGCAGGAAGTTGTCCGGATCGCCGTTGTCGCCGGTCCAGCCGTAGAGGGCCAGCATCGGCTCGCCCGCCTGCATCTTGAGGCGGTACTCGCCCCATTCGGCGGTATTCAGCTCGGTCCGGACACCGATCTTGCCGAGGTCGACCTGGATCAGCTCCGCGATCCGCTTGGCGCTCGGCATGTAGGGCCTGCTCACCGGCATGTACCAGAGATCGGCGGCGAGCCCCTCCGGATGGCCCGCCTCGACGAGCAGCCTTCGTGCGCCGGCAGGATCGTAGGAATAGGGGCGGATCTGGTCGTTGTAGCTCCAGATCGTGGGCGGCACGGGGTTCTTTGCCGCGATGCCGGCACCCTGATAGACGGCCTCCACGATGGCGTCCTTGTCGATCGCCATGTTGATCGCGCGCCGCACCCGCGCATCGTCGAAGGGCGGCTTCGTCGTGTTCAGCGCCAGGTAGCCGATGTTGAAGCCCTCCTGACGCAGCAGGCGGAGCGAGGGATCGCCCTCGATCTGGCCGGCGTCGGCGGGATTGGGGAACGCCATCACGTGGCACTCGCCGGCCTTCAGCTTGGTCAGGCGGACGGCGGGATTGGGCGTGATCGAGAAGACCAGCGTGTCGATCGGCTGACGGCCGCGCCAGTAGGCGTCGAAAGCGCGGTAGCGCACCGCAACGTTCTCCTGGTAGCCCGCGAACACGAATGGCCCGGTGCCGATCGGCTCGCGGTCGAGCCGCTCGGGCGTGCCGGCGGCAAGAAGCTCCTCCGCATATTCCGCCGAAAGGATCGCGTTGAACGGCATGGCGAGGTTGGCGAGGAACGGGGCCTCCGGGCGCGCCAGCCGGATCCGGACCGTCCTGTCGTCGAGCCTCTCGATGGACTCGAGCAGGTCCGGCATGCCCATGTCCTTGAAGTAGTCGTAGCTCGCGCCGGACACCTGATGGTAGGGATGATCCTCCTTCCACTGCCGCACCAGCGAGAACACGACGTCGTCGGCGTTGAGCGGCCGCGTCGGCGCGAAGCTCGCATTGCCGTGGAAGCGCACGTCGGAGCGCAGATGGAACGTGTACTCCGTCCCGTCGTCCGAAATGGTCCAGGATTCGGCGAGCGCCGGCTCCAGATCCGTGCTGCCGGGGGCGAACTCGACGAGGTTGTTGAACATCGGGCGGGCCGCGTTCATGCCCGTCGAGGTGGTCACCAGTTGCGGGTTGAGGCTCTCGGGCGAGCCTTCGGAGCAGAACACGAGGGTCTTGGCGGAAGCGGTCGTGGCTACGAGCGCGGCCGCCATTGCGAGGACCGGCAGCAGGTGCTTGTTCATTCGGCTGCTCCCGCGAGGCTTGCCCGCGCCGTGTCGAGCGCGCGCTCCGGAACCACCGTCGGCAGCTCCAGCGTGAAGCGCGTCCCCCGACCGACCCGGCTGTCGAGATCGATCCGGCCATGGAGCCGGCTGGTCACGAGGTTGTAGAC
>JAEZEK010000173.1 GCA_023417735.1 Pseudomonadota bacterium
TCGCCGCGCAGCGCGCCGCGCATGGTCCAGCCGAAGGCGACCGGCGGGATCGAGCTGCCGCCGCTCGACCTCCTCACCCCGCCCGACACCAAGCAGCGCACGCTCGTCGACCATGCGGCGCTCGAGCAGGACGCGCACCTGCTGGAAGGCGTGCTGGAGGATTTCGGCGTGCGCGGCGAGATCATCAACGTCCGGCCCGGGCCGGTCGTGACCCTCTACGAGCTCGAGCCGGCACCCGGCATCAAGTCGTCGCGCGTGATCGGGCTCGCCGACGACATCGCCCGCTCGATGAGCGCGATCGCGGCGCGCGTGGCGGTGGTCCCGGGCCGGAACGTGATCGGCATCGAGCTTCCGAACGCGACGCGGGAGACCGTCTATCTTCGCGAGCTCCTCGCCGCCAAGGACTTCGAGGGCTCGAAGGCGAAGCTCGCGCTCGCGCTCGGCATGACGAGCGGCGGCGAGGCCGTCATCGCCGACCTCGCCCGCATGCCGCACCTCCTGGTGGCCGGCACGACCGGCTCGGGCAAGTCCGTCTCGATCAACACGATGATCCTGTCGCTGGTCTACCGCATGACGCCGGAGCAGTGCCGGCTCATCATGATCGACCCGAAGATGCTGGAGCTCTCGGTCTATGACGGCATCCCGCACCTCCTGACGCCGGTCGTGACCGACCCGAAGAAGGCGGTGGTCGCGCTGAAATGGACGGTCCGCGAGATGGAGGACCGCTACCGCAAGATGTCGAAGCTCGGCGTTCGCAACATCGACGGCTTCAACCAGCGCGTCTCGCTCGCGCTGAAGAAGGGCGAGGTGATCACCCGCACGATCCAGACCGGCTTCGACCAGGAGACGGGCGAGCCGCTCTTCGAGACCGAGGAGCTCGACCTCGAGCCGATGCCCTACATCGTCGTCGTCATCGACGAGATGGCCGACCTGATGATGGTGGCCGGCAAGGAGATCGAGGGCGCCGTTCAGCGGCTCGCGCAGATGGCCCGCGCCGCCGGCATCCACGTCATCATGGCGACGCAGCGCCCGTCGGTCGACGTCATCACCGGCACGATCAAGGCGAACTTCCCGACCCGCATCTCCTTCCAGGTGACCTCGAAGATCGACAGCCGGACCATCCTCGGCGAGCAGGGCGCGGAACAGCTGCTCGGGCAGGGCGACATGCTCTACATGGCCGGCGGCGGCCGGATCCAGCGCGTCCACGGGCCGTTCGTCTCCGACGAGGAGGTGGAGGACATCGTGGCGCACCTGAAGAGCCAGGGCGCGCCCGACTATCTCGACGCCGTCACCGACGAGGACGAGGCGGCCGAGGGCTCGATGGAATCCTTCACCAGCGGCCTGGAGGATTCCGGCGACCTCTACGACAAGGCGGTGGCGGTGGTGCTGCGCGACCGCAAGGCATCGACCAGCTACATCCAGCGGCGGCTCTCGATCGGCTACAACCGCGCCGCCTCGCTGGTCGAGCGGATGGAGAAGGAGGGCCTGGTCGGGCCGGCCAACCATGCCGGCAAGCGCGAGATCCTGGTGGGCGAGGACGGCGCCGCGGCGTGACCGGCGCCTTTGTTTGTCCCCAATCGGTTCCTACCTCGGAACGACAGAGGAGACGGATGACGCGATGACCCTTCTGAGCACCACGCGAAAGCTCGCGCTCGCGGCCGCGCTCGCCCTCGCCCTGGCCCCGGGGGCAGCCCTGGCGCTCGGCGCAGCGGAGAGCCAGGCGCTGAAGGCGGTTTCGGCCAAGTTCCAGACCGTCAGCAGCATGAGCGGCGATTTCGTGCAGTTCGGCCCGAGCGGCGACAAGACCGAAGGCCGGTTCTTCATGGCCCGGCCCGGCAAGATCAACTTCACCTACTCGGCCCCGGCGACGATCAGCGTCGTGTCCGACGGAAACTCGGTGCTCGTCCACGACAAGAAGCTGCAGACCTACGACATCTGGCCGCTGTCGAAGACGCCGCTCAAGTACCTGCTCCAGCAGAAGCTCGACCTCTCGACGTTCGACAAGGTGAGCGACGTGAACCTCGAGGCCGACCTCGTCAGCGTCACCATCGTCGACGATTCGCGCTTCGGCGGCGGCAAGCTGACGCTGATCTTCGACCGCGCGACCAACGAGCTTCGGCAATGGTCGGTGATCGACGACCAGGGCCTGCAGACCTCGGTCTCGATCTACAACGTGGAGACCGGCAAGCGGCTGGCGGGCGACCTCTTCAAGATCAATTACAGCGCCGCCACCAACGCCGCCCGCGAGCGCTCGCGCTAGCCGTTTCGGCCCGTCGCGCCAAGGCGCCCGGGCCGGCCCGGGCGCAGCCCGCCTGTGGACGCCCGCGCCGCGGGCTCGACTTTCCCGCCGCCCCGGCCGAAAAGCCTCCGATGCCGCTCACCGTCGCCACCTGGAACATCAACTCCGTGCGCCTGCGGATCGACCTCGTCCGCAGGCTGCTCGCCGAGCGCCGCCCGGACGTGATCTGCCTGCAGGAGACGAAGTGCGCGGACGGCAGCTTTCCGACCGCGGCCTTCACCGAGGCGGGCTACCATCACGCCGCCATCCACGGCCAGAAGGGCTATCACGGCGTGGCGATCCTCTCGCGGCTGCCGCTCGCCGACATCGACCGGCGGATGTTCTGCGGGCGCGACGACGCCCGCCACGTCGCGGCCCGCGTCGACTATCGCGGCCGGCCAATCACCATCCACAATTTCTACGTCCCGGCCGGCGGCGACGAGCCCGACCCTGACGCGAACTGGAAGTTCGCCCACAAGCTCTCCTTCGTGGAGGAGATGCTCGGCTGCACGGCCGAGCTCGCGACGCCGGACACGATCGTCGTCGGCGACCTCAACATCGCCCCGCTCGAGACCGACGTGTGGTCGCACAGGCAGCTCCTGAAGGTGGTGAGCCACACGCCGGTGGAGACCGAGGGGCTAATCCGCCTGCAGCGGGCCGGGCAATGGGTGGACGTGATGCGACAGTTCGTGCCGCCCGAGGAGAAGCTCTTCACCTGGTGGAGCTACCGCTCGCCCGACTGGACGCGGAACGATCGCGGCCGGCGCCTCGACCATGTCTGGGCGTCCGGCGACCTCGCCAGGGACGCGGTGGCGATGGAGGTCCTTAAGGAGGCGCGCGCCTGGGACCGGCCGTCCGACCACGTGCCGGTCATCGCCACGTTCGAGTAGCGCTCAGGCCTCGACCCGGCCGAGGCGATCGCTGATCCGCTTGAACTCGGCGCTCGCCGCGAGCATGCGCCGGGCGATGCGCGTCCTGATGATCTGCGCGAACTCCGGATATTCGTCGAGGAGCCGCGCGATGGTCTGGCGCCTGATCTCGACGACCTGCGCCTCGCCCGTCGCGACCACCGTCTCGTGCGCCCGGGCCGGCACCAGGAGGGCCATCTCGCCGACCAGCGTGCCCGGCTTGAGCGGCCGGGCAAGGAGAGCCTCGCCGCTCCCGCGCCGGCCCTCCATGTTGCCGGACGCGACCAGGTAAGCGGCCTTGAGCGGCCCGGCCTCCTCGCACAGCACCTCGCCCGGCGGCAGGACGAGCGTCTCCGCGGAGAACGCGACGAGGCGCAGCTGGTCCTCGGCGAAGCCTTCGAAGAAGGGGGCCTTCCGGAGAAGGTCGATGATGGACCGGAGCGACAATCGCGTCTTCCCTATTGCACGAGCTTGTAGCCGCCCGATTCGGTGACGAGGATCTCGGCGTTCGACGGATCGCGCTCGATCTTCTGCCGGAGCCGGTAGATGTGGGTCTCGAGCGTGTGCGTCGTCACGCCTGAATTGTAGCCCCAGACCTCGGAAAGAAGCACGTCCCGCGTGATGATCCGCTCGCCGGCACGGTAGAGGTACTTCAGGATCGCGGTCTCCTTCTCCGTCAGGCGGACCTTGCCGCCCTTCTGGTCGAGCAGGAGCTTGGCCGCCGGCCGGAACGTGTAGGGGCCGATCGCGAAGGTCGCGTCCTCGCTCTGCTCGTGCTGGCGCAGATGGGCCCGGATGCGGGCGAGCAGCACCGCGAAGCGGAAGGGCTTCACGACGTAGTCGTTGGCGCCCGATTCCAGCCCGAGGATCGCATCGGAATCGGTGTCGTGCCCGGTCAGCATGATGACCGGGGCGCGCACGCCGGCCTTGCGCAGGAGCTTCACCCCCTCGCGGCCGTCCATGTCGGGCAGGCCGACATCCATGATGATAAGGTCGACGTGGCCCTCGCGTGCGGCCTTGATGCCGGCGGCGGCGGTGTCCGCGCGGGACAGTTCGAACTCGTCATAGAGCGCGAGCTGCTCGATGAGCGCCTCGCTCAGATCATCGTCGTCGTCGACGATCAGGATCTTGCGTGAGGTCATGCCGGCCTCGTTCGTTCCGGTTGCAGGGTATGCGATGAGAACACCGTTCGGCCAGCCATTCGCACGTGATTCGGGTGAACGGGATTGATCATGAGACGGCGGATTAGACGCAGCAGGTCAGGCAAGCCAAGCCTCGTCCGCATCTTCCCGCGGCCGGGCAGGCCTTCTCAAGGGATCTTGAACGTCGGTGATCGCGCGGTGCCTTGCGCGCTCGGCCGCAGCGGGGTGACGCACCTGAAGCGCGAGGGCGACGGGGCCACGCCGGCCGGGCGGCATCGCCTGCTCGCGGTGATGGTGCGGGCCGACCGCATCGCGGGCCCGGCGACCCGCGTGCCGCTCGGGCGCATCCGGCGCGACGGCGGCTGGTGCGACGAGCCCCGGAGCGGACGCTACAATCGCCCGGTCCACCGCCCGTATCCCGCCTCGCACGAGGCGCTGTGGCGCGACGACCACCTCTACGACCTCGTCGGCATCCTCGACTGGAACATCCGGCCGCGGGCGAGCCGCGCCGGCAGCGCCATCTTCGTCCATCTCTGCCGGGCCGGCTTCGCGCCGACGGAAGGGTGCGTGGCGCTGCGCCGGGGCGATCTCCTGCGGCTGCTCTCGGCCATCGGCCGCAATGCGACATTCGTGATCGCGGCGCCGCCGCGCCGCATCCGCCGCTAGCCGCGCGCCCCGAACAGCGCGCTGCCGATCCGGACGTGCGTCGCCCCGAAGGCGATCGCGGTCTCGAAATCGCCGCTCATGCCCATCGACAGCGCGCCGGTGCCGGCCTCCTCGCCGATCTTGCGCAGGAGCGCGAAATGCGGGCCCGGCGCGTCTTCCAGGGGCGGGATGCACATCAGCCCGGCCACGGGGAGGCCGTGGACCTCGCGGCAGCGGCGCACGAAGGCGACCGCCTCGCGCGGCGGCACGCCCGCCTTCTGCGGCTCCTCGCCCGTGTTCACCTGCACGAAGATCTCGGGGCAGCGGGCGCCGGCGGCGACCTCCTTCGCGATCGCCGCGGCAAGGCGCTCCCGGTCGAGCGAATGGACGGCATGGAAGAGGGCGAGCGCGTCCCGCACCTTGTTGGTCTGCAGCGGCCCGATGAGATGGAGCCGCAGCTCGGTGTGCCGGGCGAGGAGGATCGGCCACTTGCCTGACGCCTCCTGCACCCGGTTCTCGCCGAACACGGCCTGGCCGGCATCGATCAGCGGCATGACGGCTTCGGGAGGGAAGGTCTTGGAGACGGCGACGAGGGTCACGGACGCCGGGTCCCGGTTCGCCTGGAGCGCGGCCGCCCCGAGGCGGCCGCGGATCTCCGCCAGTCTCTCGGCTGCGCTCATGCCATCCCCGTCCGCCGCGGCGCCGGCCCGCGGTTGACCGGTCTGGTCAATTCTGCTGAAGCTCGGCCCCCGTCCGACGAAACGGATAGCAATGTCTTCCGAACGCTACAATCCGCGCGCCGCGGAGGCGCACTGGCAGGCCGCATGGGCCGAGAAGGCCCTGTTCGAGTGCCGCAACGACGACGCGCGCCCGAAATACTACGTGCTCGAGATGTTTCCGTACCCGTCCGGCCGGATCCACATGGGCCATGTGCGGAACTACGCGATGGGCGACGTCATCGCGCGCTACAAGCGGGCGCGCGGCTTCAACGTGCTCCATCCGATGGGGTGGGACGCCTTCGGCATGCCGGCCGAGAACGCCGCGATGCAGAACAAAGTGCACCCGAAGGGCTGGACCTACGAGAACATCTCGGTGATGCGCGGCCAGCTGCAGTCGATGGGCCTGTCGCTCGACTGGTCGCGCGAGTTCGCCACCTGCGACGTCGAGTATTACGCGCAGCAACAGCGCCTCTTCCTGGACTTCATGGATGTCGGCCTGGTCAGCCGGAAGACCTCCAAGGTGAACTGGGATCCGGTCGATCAGACGGTGCTCGCGAACGAGCAGGTGATCGACGGGCGCGGCTGGCGGTCGGGGGCGCCGGTCGAGCAGCGCGAGCTCACCCAATGGTTCCTGAACATCACGGAGTTCTCCGCCGACCTGCTCGACGCGCTCGACGGGCTCGAACGCTGGCCGGACAAGGTCCGCCTCATGCAGCGGAACTGGATCGGCCGCTCTGAGGGCTTGCGGATCCTGTTCGAGATCGCGGACGGCGCAGCGGAGGCCGGTCCGTGGCTCGAGGTCTTCACGACCCGGCCGGACACGCTGTTCGGCGCCTCCTTCATGGCGGTGTCGGCAGACCATCCGGTCGCGCGGGCGTGCGCGCGCCGCGATCCCGCCCTCGCCGCCTTCATCGAGGAGTGCCACCGGATGGGCACCTCGGCCGAGGCGATCGAAACGGCAGAGAAGCGCGGCTACGACACCGGCATCCGCGTGAGGCATCCTTTCCTGCCCGACCGGCTGCTTCCGGTCTACGTCGCGAATTTCGTGCTGATGGAATACGGCACCGGCGCCATTTTCGGCTGCCCCGCGCACGACCAGCGCGACCTCGACTTCGCCAATGCCTACGGCCTCCCGGTCCGCCCGGTCGTGCTGCCCGAAGGCGCTGATCCGGCGGGCTTCGAGGTCCGGGACGAAGCCTATATGGGCGACGGCCTGATCTTCCGGTCCGACTTCCTCGACGGGATGACGGTCGAGGCGGCCAAGGAGGAAGTGGCGAAGCGGCTCGAGGCGCGCCGGATCGACGGCAGGCCGCAGGCGGTGCGGGAGGTGAACTTCCGGCTCCGCGACTGGGGCATCTCGCGGCAGCGCTACTGGGGCTGCCCGATCCCGGTCGTCCACTGCCCGCAATGCGGAGCCGTGCCGGTGCCGCGCGCGGACCTTCCGGTCGAACTGCCCGAGGACGTGGCCTTCGACCGGCCGGGCAACCCGCTCGACCGCCACCCGACCTGGAAGCACACGCCCTGCCCGAAGTGCGGCGCGGCGGCGGTGCGCGAGACGGACACCATGGACACCTTCGTGGACTCGTCCTGGTACTTCGCGCGCTTCACCGCGCCGGACGCGGCTTCGCCGACGGTGCGCGACACCGTCGACCGCTGGCTCCCGGTCGACCAGTATATCGGCGGGGTGGAGCACGCCATTCTCCACCTCCTCTATTCGCGCTTCTTCACGCGCGCGATGCGGCGTGCCGGCCATGTCGGCATGGACGAGCCGTTCGCCGGGCTCTTCACGCAGGGCATGGTCGTCCACGAGACCTACCGGTCGGCGGACGGGCGCTGGCTCGCGCCGAGCGAGGTCCGCATCGAGGGCGAGGGACAGGACCGCCGCGCCTTCGACGCCCAGACCGGCGAGCCGGCCACGATCGGCCCGGTCGAGAAGATGTCGAAGTCGAAGCGGAACACCGTCGACCCGAGCGACATCATCGCCACCTACGGCGCCGACACGGCGCGCTGGTTCATGCTGTCGGACTCGCCGCCGGACCGCGACGTGATCTGGACCGAAGCCGGCGTGGAGGGCGCGCACCGGTTCGTGCAGCGGCTGTGGCGGATGGCGACGCGGATCGCGCCGTCGCTGCCGCACGCGGGGACGCCGCGCCCCGGCGCCTTCTCGGACGAGGCGCTGGAGGTCCGGCGCGCCACGCACAAGGCGCTCCGCGACGTGACGCAGGACATCGAGCGGCTGCGCTTCAACCGCGCCGTCGCGCAGCTCTACGAGCTCGCCAACGCGCTCGGCGCGGCCCAGCCCGATGCGCCGGACAAGGCCTGGGCGCTGCGCGAGGGCTTCGAGCTGCTCGCACAGATGATCGCGCCGATGATGCCGCATCTCGCCGAGGCGCTCTGGAGCGCGCTCGGCCACGACAGCCTGGTCGCCGAGACGCCCTGGCCGACGCTCGAAGCGGACATCCTGGTCGAGGACACGATCCTCCTTCCCGTCCAGGTGAACGGCAAGAAGCGGGGCGAGGTGAACGTGCCGGCGGCCGCCTCGCAAGGCGAGATCGAGGCCGCGGCGCTGGCTCTCGAGCCCGTCCAGCGTATTCTCGAGGGCCGGTCGCCAAGGAAGGTGATCATCGTGCCGAACAGGATCGTCAATGTCGTGGCTTAGGCTGATCTGCCTCGTTGGGGTCGCGCTGGCCGTCTCCGCCTGCCAGGTGCGGCCGCTCTACGCCCCGACGCCCGACGGCGTCGGCGCGCTTCAGGCGCTGCCCGCAATCGAGGTCGACGGGCCGTCGAGCCGGCCGGAGCAGGTGTTCCGCAACGCGCTCATCTTCGCCATGCGCGGCGGCGGCGAAGGCGCGCCGGCGCGCTACCGGCTGAACTTCCGGGTGAACCTCGCCGAGCAGGAACTCGGCATCGAGCCGATCACCGGCACGCCGGCCTCCTACCAGCTGAGAGGCAGCGTCTCCTTCGTCCTCCGGGACGCTGCAAGCGACGCCGTGCTGATCCAGGACTCTGCGACGGCGGTCGCATCCTACAACCGCTCGACGCAGAACTTCGCAAACATCAGGGCCCGCCGCGACGCCGAGGACAGGGTCGCGGAATCGCTCGCGCAGCTCGTCCACGTGAGGCTCGCCTCGCTCTTCGCCGAGCGCTGAGATGGTCGCCGTCCCGGCGAACCGAGTGGAGCAGTTCCTCGCCGACCCGCCGGCCGGCGTGCGCATGGTCCTCGTCTACGGCACGGACGCCGGGGCGGTGACGGAACGGGCGCGGCGGCTCGAGGCGGTCGCGCAGGCGCGAGG
>JAEZEK010000178.1 GCA_023417735.1 Pseudomonadota bacterium
CGCGCCGCCGGACTGCCGTCCGTCGTCCGGAGCTGGTCGGCCGACCCCGCCGTGCTGGTCCAGTTCCTCGACCGCAAGGCCGGCGGCCTGGTCGTGCCGCATGTCGAGACGGCTGCGGATGCGGCCGCCGTCGTGGAAACCGTCCGGTTCGCCTGCGGCGACGGCGCGGCGGAGCGCCTCGTCATCGTGCAGATCGAATCGCGCGCCGGTGTCGACGCCATCGACGAGATCGCGGAGGTGGAGGGGATCGACGTCTTCCTCATCGGCCCGAACGACCTCGGCTATTCGCTCACCGGGCGGCGCGGCGCGCGCACGCCCGAGGTGGCCGAGGCGATCGACCATGTCTGCGCACGGCTCGGGGCGGCCGGATGCCGGTACGGCATGCCCGCGCCGGTCGCCGAGCGCGACACCTTCCGCCGCCGCGGCGCGACCTTCGCGTACTATTCTGTGAACTGGATCCTGGAGCACGGCTGCGCTGAGATGAACCGGGCCTTCGGCCGGTGATGGCCGCACGCGGGCGCCACCCGGGCAGTCCGGAACCGTCGCCGTGACAGACGCTGTCAAGGGCCGCGACTGGCGGGAGGTCGCCGGCGGCGCAATCGCCGCCGCGGTCGGCCTTGCCTTCCTGGTGGCGTCGCTGCGCTACGGGATCGGCACGCTGCGCAGCATGCGCGCCGGCATGTTTCCCCTCGGGGCTTCGGCGGCGCTTCTGGCGATCGGCGTCGCACTCGTCCTCGACGGCTTGCGCCGGCCGCCGCCGGACGGCGCGGGAGAGAGCGTGTCGTGGCGCGCTCTCCTCGCGGTGACGGCGGGGATCGCTGCCTTCGCGCTGCTCGTGCGGCCGTTCGGTTTCGTTCCCGCGGTGGCGGCGGCGGTCGTCCTGTCCGCTCTCGGGGACCCGGAGAGCCGGCCGGTCCCGATCGTCGCGCTCGCTGCCTTCCTGTGCCTCTGCGTCTGGCTCGTCTTCTCGCTGGGGCTCGGCATGACGCTGCCCGCATTCGGAGGCGGCCGCTGATGGAGCTCTTCACGATCGGCTTCGTGACGGCGCTGTCGGCGCAGAACCTGCTCTACTGCTTCCTCGGCGTCTTCCTCGGCACCTTCATCGGCGTGCTGCCGGGCGTGGGGTCGCTGGCGGCGGTGGCGCTCCTGCTGCCGGTGACCTTCTACCTGGAGCCCACCACCGCGCTCGTCATGCTCGCCGGCGTCTATTACGGCGCGGAGTACGGCGGCTCGACCGCCTCCATCCTGCTCAACCTGCCGGGCACGCCGTCGAGCGCCGTGACCTGCATCGACGGCTACCAGCTCACCAGACAGGGCCGCGCCGGCGTCGCGCTCTTCGTCACGACGGTCGCCTCCTTCCTCGGCGGCAGCGTCGGCATCCTGCTCCTCATCTTCTTCGCGCCGGCGATCGTCACATTCGCGCTGGCCTTTGGGCCGGCGGAGTATTTCGCCGCCATGCTCTTCGGCCTGATCGGGGCGGCCACGATCTCCCAGGGCTCGCCGCTCAAGGGGCTGGCCATGGTCGCCTTCGGCGTGCTCGTCGGCTCGATCGGGACCGACAGCCACAGCGGCGTGCAGCGCTTCACGCTCGGTTATCTGCAGCTCTTCGAAGGCGTCAGCCTCGTCGTGCTCGCCATGGGGCTCTTCGGCGTATCGGAGATCATCGCCTCGATCAGGGGGCAGCAGGCCGGCCGTTTCGCGCAGAAGATCAGGCTGCGCGAGATGCTTCCCGGCCGCGCCGATCTCCGGCGCTCGGCCTTTCCGGCCGTTCGCGGGACGGCGGTCGGCAGCCTGCTCGGCGCGCTCCCGGGCGCCGGGCCGTCGATCGCGGCGTTCCTCAGCTATGCGCTCGAGAAGCGGGTGTCGCGCGAGCCGGAACGCTTCGGCAAGGGCGCGCTGGAAGGGGTGGCCTCGCCGGAGGCGGCGAACAATGCCGCCGTGCAGACGGCGTTCATCCCGACGCTCTCGCTCGGCATACCGGGCAGCGCCACAATGGCGATCATGCTCGGCGCGCTCATGATCCACGGCATCACGCCGGGCCCGCAGCTGATGACCGAGCACCCGCAGCTCTTCTGGGGCCTGGTCGCCAGCTTCTGGATCGGCAACCTGCTGCTGCTCGTCCTCAACATCCCGTTGATCGGGATCTGGGTCCGCCTGCTGACGATCCCCTACCGCCTGCTCTATCCAGGCATCATCGTGCTCATCTGCATGGGCGTCTACAGCCTGCGCAGCAATCCCTTCGACATCTGGATGGTGCTGCTCTTCGGGCTGATCGGCTACGGCATGCGGCTCCTGCGCTTCGAGCCGGCGCCGCTCCTCATCGGATTCGTGCTCGGGCCGATGATCGAGGACAATTTCCGCCGCGCCATGATCCTCGCGCGCGGCGACTTCCTGAGGCTCTTCGAACGGCCGATCGCCGGCACGTTGCTGGCTCTGGTGATCCTGCTGCTCCTCTGGATGCTGGTGTCGGCGGTCAGGGCGAAGCGGCTGGCGCCGGCAGCGCCCGTCCTGCCGGGCGATTCCACGTCGGCCCGCTGACGCCGACGGCCAGCCGCGGGCGGGCCATCCTGCCCCTCCGGGACGCACTTCATTGCCCCCGCCCGGCCCTCCTTGAGACCGGGCGGCGTCATGCCGACAGGGTTCAACGCATCGACCGCGTGTGCTACACTGAGAAGCTAGTGATGTTTCACTATGGGCTGGTGGTGCGATGGCTGTGAGCGGCGGGCAGGGCGGAAACATGGAGGCTGCTCCGCAGGTCGGCCGCGTCTCGGCGGGCGGCGACGCCGGCGGGATGCCCGATCAGGCGCTCGGCCGCAAGCCCTCGCTGCAAGCGGCTGCCTACGAGGCCATCAAGGACCGCATCGTCACCTGCCGCTACAGGCCGGGCGAGTACCTCAACGAGCAGCAGATCAGCGACGAGCTCGGCTTCGGGCGCACCCCCGTGCACCAGGCGGTCAATCGCCTCAGCCTCGAAGGCCTGGTCGAGATCATCCCGCGCAAGGGGGTGATCGTGAAGCCGCTCAGCCTCGACGACATCCTCGACGTCGCCGACGTGCGGCAGGTGAACGAGATCCACTGCGCCCAGCTCGCCGCGAACCGGCTCGCAGCCGACGCCGTCGCCGGCTTCGAGGCGATCCTCGCCGAATCGCGCGAGGCCTGCGAGGAGCGCGACGTCGAACGGCTCATGCACCTCGACCGCCGGTTTCACGGCCTGATCGCGCAGACGGCGGGCAACGCGGTGCTCGCCGACGTCCTGCGTAACCTGCACGACCGCTCGCTGCGGCACTGGTTCCTGTCGCTGACCGACCCCGATCACGACCGCCGCGTCATCGAGGAGCACGAGCGCATCCTCGACGCGATCCGCTCGGGGGACAAGGCGAGGATCGCTGAGGCGGTCGCCGATCACATCGGCTCGTTCCGGAAGAACCTCCTCGCCCGGTTATGATGCGTCGACGGTCAGTGCGCCGGCGCGTGCGCCGTCACGATCTCCCCGCGCTCGAGGCTCGCCGTCTCGTCGGTGAGTCGGTCGAGGAGATGCGGCGATGATTCCGTAATGAGCAGAGCGAGATCCGGCATGACGCGCCGGATCCGCCCGATCGCCTCGGCGTAGTTGAGCGCCAGCGCCGGCGCCAGGCCCTGGAACGGTTCGTCCAGCAAAACCAACCGCTTACCGACCATGAGGGCGCGCCCGAGCGCGACCATCTTGCCCTGGCCGCCGGAGAGATGGCCGCCCGCCCGGCTCCGCATCCCCTTCAGTTCCGGCAAGAGTTCGTAGACCTCCTCGAGCCGCCCCTTCCTGTCCCGGGCCGAGAGGCCGAGGGCGAGCGCCGGAAGCGCGAGATTGTCCTCCACCGAAAAGCTCGGGATGAGCCGCCTGTCCTCCGGCGCGTATCCGATGCCGAGCGCCGCCCGGCGGTGGCTCGGCACGCTACCGAGATCCTGGCCGTCATGTTCGATGGTGCCGCCGGCGAGCGGCACGAGGCCCATGATGGCGCGCAGCGTCGTCGTCTTGCCCGCGCCGTTGCGACCGACCAGGACGGTGGTGCGGCCGGATCGCACGGCGAGGTCGATGCCGCGGAGCACGAGGACGCCGCCGAGCCGAGCCTCGACCGATCGCAGTTCCAGCATCAGGCCATCCCCACCACGCGCCGCAGCACGCGCTCGTCGCCCAGCACCGAGTCCGGCGCTCCCGAAGCGAGCACCTTGCCGCTGTCCCAGACGAGGACGCGCCCGGCATAGAGCCGGACGATCTCCATGTCGTGCTCGACGAAGAGGGCGGTGACGGCCTGCTCCTGCAGGACCCTCATGAGCGTCTTCATGATGTCGAACTTCTCCTGCGCGCTGACGCCGCTGGTCGGCTCGTCCATCAGCAGGAGGCGCGGCTTGAGCGCCAGCGCGAGCGCGATGTCGGCGAGTTTGCGCATGCCTTCGGGGAGCGCCGAAACCGGCTGGTCCGCGACGGTGTCGAGGCCGACCAGCTCGAGCAGTTCGTGCGCTTCGGCGCGGTATGCCGGGCGGTCGAGCGGGCGCAGCACCTGCCAGATGCCGTGGCGCGCGGCGAGTGCGAGCATCACGTTCTGGAGCAACGTATGGCTCGCGAAGAGCTGCGGGATCTGGAACGCCCGCGCAACGCCGCGCCGGGTGATCGCGCGCGGCGACAGGCCGGTGATGTCGCGCCCCTCGAAGCGGATCGACAGGCCCTCCAGGGTCGTCCTGCCCCGGTGGATCTTGACGGACGCCGTCCACGGGGGCGAGCCCGCCGGCTGGGCGAAGAGGAGCGTGGCACCGCTCGGCGCGGTCAGGACGCCGGGCCGGTTCAGCGTCAGGGGCTTGTCCAGCCGGTAGGTCCCGGGCGCCAGGCTGACGGTCCCCGCCCGGTCGACGAGGGCCTGCAG
>JAEZEK010000187.1 GCA_023417735.1 Pseudomonadota bacterium
GGCTCGAGGTCACGGTCGAGTATTTCGCCGGCGGGCCGCCGGCCACCGCCGCGCTGATGGGCGGGTCGCTGCAGTTCCTGAACGCCGCCTTCGAGAACTACGTGAAGACGGTGAAGCTCGGCCAGCCGATCGTCACCATCATGAACATCCAGTCGGACTTCGCCGGCGCCGTCATCATGCGCAAGAATGTGGCCGAGAAGCTCGGCCACGACCCGAAGGTCGAGGATCTGCGCGGGATGCGCCTGGGCACGCTCGCGCGCGGCGGCTTCACCGACGTGTCCTCCCGCTACATCCTAAACGCCGCCGGCCTGGAGCCGGAGAAGGACGTCGAGCTGATCCCGATCCGCGGCGCCGACCGCCAGATCGCGGCCGGCCAGGCGGGCGAGATCGACGCGGCGATGGTGACCGAGCCCTGGGGCCCGATCGCGGTCGAGGGCATGGGCGACTGGGTCTACGTCGTGAACATGACGGTGGGCGAGGGCCCGGACGTGTTCCACGACATGGGCTACGTCACGCTGCAGACGACGAAGAGCTATCTCGAACAGAACCGCGAGACCGCCGAAAAGGTCGTCCGCGCCGTCGTGAAGGCGCAGAACTACATCGCCGACCCGGCCAATCTCGACGAGCTCACCGAGATCTCGAAGAAGGAGTACGGCGACCTCGGGGGCGACGCCATGCGCATCTCCGTCGAGCGTCAGGCGACGTCCTACGTGCCCTTCATGCACGAGGACATGGTTCAGAAGACCATGGATCTCCTCGTCCCGAACGGCCTCATCGAGGAACCTGCGCCGGCTTATGCCGACGTCGTCGACACCGGCTTCGCGCCCCTTTGGGACGCCTACGACAAGAAGTAGGCCGCGACGCACAGCACGAGTGAGGAAACGCCTGATGAGAAAATCTCTTCTGCCTCGCCTTCGGGCGATGGCTGCCGGATGTGTGATGGCCGCCTCGGCGGCCGTCATGGCGGCTGCGCCCGCAGCCGCGGAGTTCCCGGAAAAGCCGATCAAGCTGGTCGTGCCGTTTGCGCAGGGCGGGGCGACCGACCAGGTCGGCCGCATGATCGCGCAGCCGCTCGAGCAGGTCCTCGGCCAGCCCGTCGCCGTGGTGAACCAGGCGGGGGCGGGCGGTGCTGTCGGCCTGGCGAACCTCGCCAAGACCCGCGCCGACGGCTACACGCTCGCGATCGGTTCCGATTCGAGCCTCGCCGCCCGTCCCCTGATGACGGAGAGCGGCTACACGATCGAGAGCTTCGCTCCGATCGCGCGGCTCGTCGAAGCCCCGACGGGGATCGCGGTTGCAGCCAACAGCGAGCACCAGGACCTCAACAGCCTGCTCGAGGCCATGAAGTCCGGCGAGCTGACCTGGTCGCGCCCCGGCGTCGGCTCGGGGCCGCACCTCGCCATGGAGATCTTCTTCGCCCAGATCGGCGCGCGGGCGACCCACATCAACGCGCAGAGCGGCAAGGAGGCGCTGGTCAAGCTGCTGTCGGGGGAGGTCGACTTCGTCTCCGCCGCCGGCTCCAACTTCCCGGCCATGGTCTCCGAGAACGAGGGCGCGATCAGGGTCTTGGGCCTCGCCGGCGAGGAACGCTGGCCGCGCATGCCCGACGTGCCGACCTTCAGGGAGCAGGGCGTGGACTACGTGCGCTCGCAGTGGTTCGGCCTGGTCGCGCCGGCGAAGACGCCGCAGGACGCCGTGGATCGCCTGGCTGCGGAGATCGAGACGATCATGAACGATCCGAAGAGCGACGAGCTGCTGGCGAAGTTCCATTTCAGCAGCGCGTTCCAGGGTCCGGAGGCGTTTGCCGAGCAGCTGCGGGTCGAGAGCGAGCAGCTCGCCCCGGTGCTCGCGCGGATCGGCATGGCGAAGAAATAGCGGGCAGGGGCGGCGACGCCGCCCTGCATCAGCGCCGCCGGCCGGTTCCGGCGGCGCCCCGACCACATGCGTGCGAGGATTTCAGAACGGGATGAGAAGGCTCCTTCATCACCCGGATTCCGTCGCCGGCCTGGCGCTCGTCCTGGTCGGCGGAATCGCGACATACCTGTCCTTGCAGGTCGACGCCGGTCCTTCGGCCCTGACCCTGCCGCCGAACTTCTTTCCCCTCCTGTGCACGATCGGCACGGTGGTGATCGGGGTCGCGCTCATGGTGCAGGCGGCCCGTGCCGAACCGCAGCCGCAGCCGAGACTGCTTGACCGGCGCGTGGCCGCGGTGCTCGGCCTCATGCTCGTCTATTTCGTCACGTTCGAGCATCTCGACTTCCGGATCGGGTCGTTCGTCTTCGTGCTGGCGACGATGCTCGTGATGGGCTGCAGGAGCGTCGCTCAGCTCGCCCTCGTGCCGCTCGGCGTCGTGGCGGCGGTCTACTTCACCTTCACCTCCCTCTTCTCGATCCTGCTTCCGACATGGAACTGATCTCCGGCCAGGATCTGACGGCCGGCCTCTCGGTCCTGCTCGATCCCTACGTCCACGTCTTCCTCGTGATCGGCGCGATCGTCGGGATGGTCTTCGGCGCCGCGCCGGGGCTGACCGCGCCCGCCGCGGTCGCGCTGATGCTGCCGCTCACCTATGGCCTCGGCCTCAATTCCTCGCTCGCGCTGCTTCTCGGCATCTATTGCAGCGGGTATTTCGCGGGATCGATCCCGGCCATCCTGATCAACACGCCGGGAACGCCGGGGAACGCCGCGAGCGCGCTCGACGGCTACCAGATGGCCAAGCTCGGCGCCGGCGACCGCGCGATCACCACGGCGATCATCGCCTCGTTCATCGGCGGGCTCTGCTCGATGCTGCTCCTGTCCGCGGTGGCGCCGGCGCTCGCCCGGGTGGCGCTGAGCTTCACGTCGGTGGAGTACTTCTCGCTGGCGCTGCTCGGCATCGTCTGCGTCGCCGGCATCTCGACGGGCTCGTTCCTGAAGGGCTGCGCCGGCGCGCTCATCGGCATCTTCATCTCCACGATCGGGCTCGACCCGACCAGCGGCGTGCCGCGCCTGACCTTCGGCATCCCCGACCTCCTCGCCGGCATTCCCCTAATCCCGGCGCTGATCGGGCTCTTCGCGATCTCGGAGATGCTGACGAAGTCGTTTCGCAACCAGCCGGCCCAGCACTTCCTCGCGATGGACCGGCCGACGCCGGTCACGGCGGTCCTCGCCGATTTCGCGCGAAACAAGTGGCTCACCCTCAAGTCGGCCCTCATGGGAACGTTCATCGGGCTCCTGCCCGGGACCGGGCCGGCGATCGCGTCCTGGGTCGCCTATGGCGATGCGCTGCGCACCCGCAAGCCGGAGGACAAGTTCGGCAAGGGCGAGGTGAAGGGGGTGATCGCCTGCGAGGTTTCCAACAACGCCGTGACGGGCGGGGCGATGATCCCGCTCCTGACCCTCGGCATTCCCGGCGATCCGGTGACCGCGATCCTGATCGGGGCCCTGATGATCCAGGGAATCGAGCCGGGGCCGTTCTTCATCCGCGATCACGGCTCCGTCTTCATCGCCATCCTGATCCTGCTGTTCGTCTCCAACATCTGGATGGTGATCATCGGCCTGCTCTCGCGCCGCGGCGCCGCCAAGGTCGTGCGCGTCCCGGCGCACGTCCTCGTCCCGACCATATCGGTGCTCGCCGCGGCGGGCGGCTACGCGATCAACAGCAGCAGCTTCGACGTCATGCTCACGGTCCTCTTCGGGGTCGCCGGGTTCCTGATGGCCCGCTACCACTTCCCGGTGGCCACCGTCGTGCTGGGGCTCGTGCTCGGGCCGATCCTAGAATCGAACCTCCGGAATGCGCTGATCGGCAGCAAGATGGATCCGACCGTCTTCGTGACCCGTCCGATCAGCGCCGTGATCCTCGCCGGCATCGTGCTCCTGATCTGGGTCTGGGGGCGCGAGGACCGTCGGCAGAGGCGTCTGGTGGCGGCGCAGCTCGGAGAGGATGTGGCGGAGGCGCGGGACAGGTGAGCGAGATCTTGTTGCTTCGTCCGCACGAGCTCCTGGGGCTCGTCGGGATGGCGGAGGCGATCGATGCGGTGGCCGCCGCCTATGCAGGCGGGTCGGAGTATCCCGTCATCAATGCGCCGCGGCGGCGGGTGCATTCGCCGGAAGGCGTGCGCGTCAGCAACTTCCCCGGCGGGGTTCATGCGCTCGGCGTGATCGGCTCCCAGACGCGGGCCGAGCTTGTCGGCCATGGCGAGGGCCATCAGCACTATCTCCGGCGCGAGCCGCCGGTCTTCGTCCTCAACGATTCCCATACCGGCGAGCTCCTCGCGATCCTGATCGGCGAGATCCCGGAGAAGGATCTCGGGGCCTCGAGCCTGATGGCGATGCGGACCGGCGCGACGAGCGGGGTGGGTTTCCGCCACCTGGTGCGCGAGGATGCGCGGGTTGCGGGCCTGTTCGGCTCCGGCGGCCAGGCTGCGCACCAGCTCCTGGCGCTCCTCACGGTCCGCCCCGGCATCGAGCGGGTCCGCGTCTTCAGCCGGGACGCGGGCAACCGCGCCCGCTTCGCCGAGGAATACGGCGCCCGGTTCGGCGTCGAGATCGAGCCCGTCGCCTCCGCGGAGGCCGTGATCGACGGCGCCGACGCGGTCCTGTGCGCCACCAACACCTCGACCGAGCTCTTCGATGGCGATCTGCTCCAGCCCGGCCAGCACGTCACCGGCATCATCGGCTCGAACATGCAGCTGGTGGAGGGCGGCTTCCTGAAGACGGTGCGGCGCGAGCTCGACGACCGCACCGCCGAGCGCGCCGACCTGATCGTCGCCAATCTCCGGGATTCCGTGATCTCCGAGAAGCAGGGCGACCTCTACCAGCCGCTCGAGAAGGGCATGATCCGCCTCGAGGACATCGTCGATCTCGGCGAGCTCGCGCTCGGGCGCCACCCCGGCCGAAGCGCGCCCGGCCAGCTGACCTACCACAAGAACAACAACGGCACGGGCGCCGCGGATCTGGCGGTCGCCATGCTCGCCTATCGGAAGGCGCGCGAACTGGGGCGCGGCACCATCATCGATCTAGCGGCCTGAGCCGAACGCGACAGGAGAAATCACACATGGCAGTGGAACGCAGGCCGGTCGCCTTCGGCGACAAGCGCGGCTGGATCGAGGCCCTCAAGGCGGCGGGCGAGCTGCGGGAGGTCGACGCCGAGGTCGATTGGAACTGCGAGATCGGGACGATCATGCGCCTCGCCCAGGGCGCCGGCGACGGCCCCGCGCTGATGTTCAACAACATCAAGGACTACAACGGCCCCGCCAGCCGCTGCCGCCGCATCTTCGGCGGCGGCCTCGGCTCCTACGGCCGGCTCGCCATGATGCTCGGGCTGCCGAAGGACACGCATCCCCGCGAGCTCGTGAAGCTTGCGCGCACCATCACGCAGGAGCGCCTGCCGCCGGTCCAGGTGGACACCGGACCCGTCAAGGAGAACATCGTCCTCGGCGACGACATCGACCTCTACGACTTTCCGAGCCCGCACTGGAACAAGGTCGACGGCGGCCGCTACGTCATCACCTATGCCGGCTGCGTGACGCGCCACCCGGTCACCGGCGTGATGAATGTCGGCATCTACCGCGGCATGGTGGCGAGCCGGAACGAGATCCCCATCCTGCTCTGGCGGGCGCAGAACATCGGCCACCATTTCACGGCCTACGAGCAGGCCGGCATCAAGGAGATGCCGATCGCCTTCGTCATCGGCTGGGAGCCGGTCATGGGTTTCTGCGCGGGGCAGCCGATCCCGGCGGGCGTCTGCGAGTACGATGTGATGGGGGCGATGCGGGGCAAGCCGGTCGAGCTCGTCAAGTGTGAGACGGTCGACCTCGAAGTCCCGGCCGGCGCCGAGATCGTCATCGAGGGCGTGATCAGCACGGACCCCAAGGACTTCGTGATGGAGGGGCCGTTCGCCGAGTTCACCGGCTACGTCGCCGGCGACCGCTCGCCGAAGCCGACCTGTCGCGTGACCTGCATCACGCATCGCGACGACCCGATCCTGCGCGGGACGATCGAGGGATCGCTGCCCGGCAGCTTCTCGGAGAACGCGATCTGCAGCTCGGTCATGCGCTCGGCGACGGCGTGGAACGTGCTCGACCGCGCCGGCGTGCCCGGCGTCACGGACGTGTTCTGCCCGCCGGTCCATGCCGGCATCAACCTGCTCGTCCAGATCAAACAGACCTACCGCAACCAGGCCAAGCAGGTGGCGAACGCCATCTGGGGCTCCTCGGCCGCCCATGTGCGCTACAAGCACGTGACCGTCGTCGACGACGACATCGACATCCACGACTATGCGGCCGTCGACTGGGCGATCGCCTATCGTGTGAACGCCGGCGAGGACGACGTCATCATCATGCCGTCGACCTTCGGCGCGGGCCTCGACCCCTCGACCCGCCGCCGCGACCGGAACGCCGCGCTGTTCGGCACCGGCAAGTGGAACCGGGTGCTCATCGACGCGACGATCAACCTCGACTACGACCCCGATCCCGATCTCGGCGGCGCGCGGTTTCCGCCGACGGTATGGCCGTCGCAGGAGGACCAGGACCGCGTGCTGGCCCGCTGGGAGGAGCTCGGGCTGGGCGAGCC
>JAEZEK010000355.1 GCA_023417735.1 Pseudomonadota bacterium
CCCGGCGAACTCGTCGGACGTGTGCGCGCCGCCGTTGAGGACGGCGACGTCAGCATCGTGGCGCTCGATTCGCTGAGCGGGTTCATGAACGCCATGCCCGAGGAGCACTTCATGCTCCTGCAGATGCACGAGCTGCTCACATATCTGAACCAGCAGGGGGTCATAACCCTGCTCCTGCTGGCGCAGCACGGGCTCGTCGGGCACATGCAGTCGCCGGTCGAGCTCACCTATCTGAGCGACACGGTCCTCCTCCTGCGCTATTTCGAAGCGCGAGGCCGCATCCGCCATGCGATTTCCGTGGTGAAGAAGCGCACCGGACATCACGAACGCACGATTCGCGAATACTTCATCGACGGTCACGGCATCCGCATCGGACCCGCCCTGGAAGAGTTTCGAGGCATCCTGACCGGGGTCCCGACCTTCAGCGGCTCGTCCGAGCGCCTGATCGAGCCGCGCGATGCGGGAGAATAGCGAACAGCCGCCGAGGAAGGTCCTCATCCTGGCCCCGATCGGTCGCGACGGGGCCGTGATCGGACACATCCTGAGCGGTGCGGGCTTCGAGAGCGAAATCTGCCACGACATTGCCGGGCTGCTCGCGGGCCTCGGCGAAGCGTGCGCAGCCGTCATCGCGGAGGAGGCCTTCAAGAACGCGCGCGACCTGGAGGCGGTCCGCAGATGGCTGGCAGCCCAGCCGGCGTGGTCGGACTTTCCCTTCGTCCTCCTCTCGTTGCGGACGAACGATGCGGACGAGCGCCGGGCCGCTCTCCGCGACACCCTCGGCAACATCACCCTGCTCGAACGGCCCCTGCGGCCGGACACGGTCGTTCGCGCCACGCGGGCATCGGCTCGAGCGCGGCAGCGGCAATTGGAGGCCGCCCGGCTGCTGGAGGAGCGCGCACGCGCGGAGGCGGAGCGCCGGGCCGGTGAGGAGCGCCTGCGCGAACTGTTCGAGAATGCGGCCGACGCGATCTTCATAGCCGGCGCCGACCGGCGCCTGACGGACGTCAACCCGGCCGCGTGCAGGCTTCTCGGCTATCGGCGCGAGGAGCTCCTCGGGCGACGCGGCGGCATACCCCTCGTGGAGGACGAGAGGCGCCCCTTCGAGAACTGGATGGTGACGCAGGTCGACGGCCGATCGCTGGCATCGGAATGGCGGCTGCGCTGCAAGGACGGCTCCGCCGTCGATGTGGAAATCACCGCCCGCGTCCTCGCCGACGGGCGCTGGCAGGCCTTCGCCCGGGACATAAGCGACCGCAAGCGCGTCGAAGCGGAACTGCGGCGACTGAACGAAACGCTCGAGGCGCGCGTGCTGGAGCGCACCGCAGAGCTCGGCGAGGCGCAGGGCGCCCTCGCCCAGGCCCAGAAGATGGAAGCGGTCGGGCAACTCACCGGCGGCGTCGCGCACGACTTCAACAATCTCCTGATGGCGATCTCCGGCGGGCTTGACATGCTCCTCCGCCACGACGATCCCGAGCGGCGGCAGCGGGTGATGGACGGCATGCGCCAGGCGGTCGACCGGGGCGCAGCCCTCACGCGCCAGCTCCTCACCTTCGCGCGCCGGCAGGCGCTGGAGCCCGAGCCGCTGCTGCTTCACCAGCAGATCGGCGCGATGGGCGAGCTGCTCGCCCGCAGCCTGCGCGGCGACATAGAGGTCACGATGGACTTCGCTCCGGACCTTTGGGCGGTCGACGTCGATCCGACCCAGCTCGAGGTCGCGGTCCTCAACCTCGCCGTCAACGCACGCGATGCGATGCCGGACGGCGGCGTCCTGTCGATACGTGCGGAGAATGCTCCGGCGCTCGCGCTCGAAGAGATCGCCGGGGACTTCGTCCGCCTGTCGGTCTCCGACACCGGGACCGGGATGACGCCGGAGGTGATCGCCAGGGTGTTCGAGCCCTTCTTCACGACCAAGGACATCGGCAAGGGCTCGGGGCTCGGCCTCGCGCAGATCTACGGCTTCGCGAAGCAGTCGGGCGGCATCGTGCAGATCGACAGCGCCGTCGGCGCCGGAACGACGGTGACGATACTCCTGCCGCGCGCCGAACGGAGCGTGGCCGCCGCCGGCGCGGCAGAGTTCGGCCGGTCGGCCGCCCCTCCCCCCGACGGCCCCGCCGCCGACGCGACCGTCCTGCTGGTGGAGGACGACGACGAGGTCGCGGCACTCGTCGCCGACATGATCGGACAGCTCGGCTATCGGGTCACGCGCGTCGCGAACGCCGCGGCCGCCCTCGGCGCCCTGGCCGACGGGCGCAGGATCGACATCGTCTTCTCCGACATCCTGATGCCGGGCGGGCTCGACGGCACGAAGCTCGCACGCGAGATCGGCAGACGCAGGCCGGGGCTGCCGATCGTGCTCACCACCGGCTATGACGGCCAGTCACTCTCGACGGCGGCGGAACTCGGCCTGCCGGTCCTGCGCAAACCCTACCGCATGGAGACGCTCGGCCATACGCTCGCCTCGGCGCTGCATCGGCCGGAGCCCGCGCCGCTCTGCGCCGGCATGCCAGGCGCGCCGCAATCGGAAGGAACGCCCGGGTGAGCGCTATCGCATCGCCTGGCGGCCGAAATCCGGCGCCGCGACCTCCTGGCCGGCCTCGATGATGCCGCGGCAGATCGCGCGGGTGCGCGTGAAGAGCTCGAGCAGCGTGTCGCCGTCGCCCCAGCGGATTGCGCGCTGAAGGGTCGTCAGGTCCTCGTTGAAGCGGGCGAGCATCTCCAGCACCGCTTCCTTGTTGTTGAGGAAGACGTCGCGCCACATGGTCGGGTCGGAGGCGGCGATGCGGGTGAAGT
>JAEZEK010000062.1 GCA_023417735.1 Pseudomonadota bacterium
GCTTCAGCCCGGGCAGCGTCGTCGCCGTCATGGCGACGCGGGCGCGCCGCCACGGGGAGAGGTCGAGCGCGGCGCGTCCGGCGAGTTCGTCTTCCGCCCGCTCCACCACCGCCTCTTCCAGCGCGAGCGGGATGATCTTCACGGTCGCCACCATGCGCCCCGCCTCCACTGCCGCGTAGGACGGCAGCGTCGCGAGCGTCAGGCCCGGGTCGAGCCGGTTCACGGCGTCGACCAGCGCCCGGTCGGCGACGAAGAGCCCGGCGGCATCGGCGAAGATGTTGCAGCGGCCGGTGAAGGGCGGGTCGATCCGCAGGTTGGGGCCGAGCAGCGCACGGCCGACCCGCTCCGCCGCCGCGTCCTCGCCGATGTCGCCGGGCTCGAGCCGCGCCGCCACGATCTCGGCGATGCCCGCCTCCGACAGCGCCGCGATTTCCGCGGGGCCGAGCCGCGTGCCCTTCCGGATCGTTCCCCCGCCGTGGCGGATGGAATGGGCGGCGATCGTCCCTTCCGCCTCACCGAGCGGGACCGGGCCGAACCTCAAGCCGCCGCCCGCTTCGCGCCGGCGCTCGTGCGCAGCGCCGCGATCACCTCGGCCATGCTCCCCACCGCGATCTCGGCCGGCGACTGCGCGCCGATGTCGAGCCCGATCGGCGCGTGGATCCGTTCGAGATCGGCGGCTGCGATCCCGCTTTGCAGCAGGCGCTCGATGCGCTTGCCGTGCGTCTTGCGGCTGCCGAGCGCGCCGACGTAGAAGCAGCGCGCGGCGAGCGCGGCCGCGATCGGCCCGTCGTCGATCTTCGGGTCGTGCGTGAGCGCGACCAGCGCGCTGTAGGCATCGAGCGGCCTTTCGCGCAGCGCCTCGTCCGGCCATTCCGCGACGAGCGGGACGTCGGGAAAGCGCTCCTGCGTCGCGAACGCCGTCCGCGGGTCGATCACGATCATGTCGAAGCCGGCCACCCGCGCGATCGGCGCGAGCGCCTGGCTGATGTGCACGGCGCCGATAACCACCATCCGGGGCGGCGGCACCTGCACGGTGAGGAAGGTGCGGCCGTCCTCCAGCATGCCGGATCGCCCGGTGCGGAAGCGGCGCTCCAGCTCCGGGCCGAGCGGATCGGCGGCGGCGTCCGCCTCGCCGACGAGCCGCGCCTCGCCCGATTGCGTGTCCGTGACGAGGATCGTCGCACGCCGCGCGCGCCGCGCCTCGTTCATGGCGACGAGGAGGTCCGCGCGCATGTCAGTTCACCGGCTCGACGAAGACGCGGATGCGCCCGCCGCAGGAGAGCCCGACCCGCCACGCAGTCTCGTCGGCGACGCCGAACTCCCGCATGCGCGGCCGCCCCTCGGCGATCACGTCGAGCGCCTCTCCGACGACCGCCCCCTCCACGCAGCCGCCCGACACCGAGCCCTGGAAGTTGCCCTCGCCGTCGATCACCAGATGGCTGCCGACGGGCCTTGGCGCCGAGCCCCAGGTCTCCACCACGGTGGCGAGCGCGAGCCGCCGGCCCTCTCCGATCCAGTCCTCGGCCGTGCCGAGCACGTCGAGCCCGGCGGTGTCCTGGAGATGTTCCGCCATCCTTCCCTCCTCAGGCTGCCTTCAGATACCTGCGCGGATCGACCGCTGCGCCGCCGGGCTCCGCCGACAGCGCATCCACCACGTCGGCGATCGCCTGGAGCGAATGGGCCGGGCGGAACTGGTCGACATGGGGCAGCATGGCGCGGATCCCGCCCGCTCTCGCCTCGAAACCGGAGAAGCGCAGGAGCGGGTTCAGCCAGATCAGCGTCCGGCACGAGCGCCGGAGACGGTCCATCTCGCGGCCGAGGTCGGCATCGGCGTCGCGCTCCAGCCCGTCGGTGATCAGGAGCACGATGGCGCCCTGCCCCAGCACCCGGCGCGACCAGTCGCGGTTGAACCGGCGCAGCGCCGAGGCGATCCGGGTGCCGCCCGACCAGTCGGCGACGGCGTCCGCGCAGCCGGCGAGCGCCTCGTCGGGATCCTTCATGCGGAGCTGCCGCGTCACGTTGGTGAGCCGCGTGCCGAACAGGAAGACGCTGACCTTCCGGCGTTCGGAGATCGCATGAAGGAAGTGGAGGAGGACGCGCGAGTAGTCCGTCATCGAGCCGGAAATGTCGCAGAGCGCGACGAGCGGCGGCTGGACCTCGGTCGGCGCCCGGAAGCGCGGCAGGATCATCCCGCCGCCAAGCCGGAGCGAGGCGCGCATCGTGAGCCGCGGATCGAATGCGCCGCGGAGCGCCGCCTTCAGCCGGCGCGTGCGCACCCGGTCGTCCGGCATCGCGAGGCGGGCGATCTCGCGCTTCGCCGCCGCAAGCTCGGCCGCGGTCATCTGCGCGAAGTCCTTGCGCTGGAGCACCTCGCGGTCGGAGACGGTGAGCCGGGCATCGATCTCGGTATCGGGCTGCTCAATCTCGCGGGTGCGCTCGGGCCGGAGCGCCTCGTTCACCCGGGCCGAGCCCGCCCGCGGCCGCTCCGGCTCGGCCGCCCGCGGCGGCGCCGCCGGCGACATCATCGCGATCAGCTTCTCCAGCAGCCCGCGCCGGCGCCAGAAGATCTCGAAGGCCTCGCGGAAGACGGCGCGATGCTCCCGCTTCTTCACGAGCACGGAATGGAGCGTCCAGTAGAAGTCGTCGCGGGAGGCGATGCCGGCGACCTCGACGGCGCGGATCGCATCGACGACCGAGCCGGGCCCGACCGGCAGGCCGGCGCGGCGCAGCACGCGGGCGAATTGCACGATGTTGTCGGCGATCCGGCCCGCGCCCGAAGGACCAGCTGTCGCCTCTGCCGGCACGCGCGCTAC
>JAEZEK010000492.1 GCA_023417735.1 Pseudomonadota bacterium
ACCCTCTTCCTCGTCCGCTTCGCCACTCAGACCCTCTTCGCGTCGCGCCCGCCGGCCGACGCTAGGCGGCGCAAGTTTCGCGGCGGTTAACCGGCGGTTGAGAGGCGCCGGAAGATCTGACCGGCGCCGCCGCAGGTCCGGGAAATTGAAGCGGTTCCGTTTACCGTTTCTTCAGCGAGACCGCGACCGTCGGGGGTGGATCGGCCATAAGGCTGCGGGTTGGATACGGTCGAGGAGGCCGCCATGCATTCCCGGATCGCCTGGGTCGACGTCGCCAAGGGCTTCTGCATCGTCTTCGTCGTGATGATGCATTCCACGCTCGGCGTGGAGAAGGCGGCCGGCGAAACCGGCTGGATGCATTACGTGGTCGAGTTCGCCCGTCCGTTCCGGATGCCGGACTTCTTCCTCATCGCCGGCCTCTTCCTCGGCGCGCGGATCAATGCGCCGTGGCGGCTCTACCTCGACCGCAAGGTCGTGCACTTCGCCTATTTCTACGTGCTCTGGCTCACCATCCAGTTCGCCTTCAAGGCGCCGGGCTTCGCGGCGGAGGTCGGCTGGGGCGGCGTGCTCCACGATTACCTGCTGGCATTCGTGGAGCCCTGGGGCACGCTCTGGTTCATCTACCATCTCGCGCTGTTCTGCATTGTCGTGCGGCTCCTGAAGCGCGTGCCCTGGCAGGTCGTCTGGGCCGGGGCGGCGCTCCTCGAGATCCTGCCGATCCACACCGGGTCGATCCTCGTCGACGAGTTCGCCTCGCGCTACGTCTACTTCTATTCCGGCTACGTGTTCTCGGCCCACATCCTGCGCTTCGCCGAAACCATCGCCGCGGACCGGGTGGCGGCGGTTCTCGGGCTCCTCCTCTGGGGCTTCGTGAACGGGATCCTGGTCTTCACGGGCCATGCCGACTGGCCGCTCGTCAGCCTCGCCCTCGGCATCGCCGGGGCGGGCGCGGTGATCGCGGCCTCCGTCCTCCTGGCGAGCACGGTTGCGGCGATCCCGCTCGGCTGGCTCGGCGCCCAGTCGATCGTCGTCTATCTCGCCTTCTTCCTGCCGATGGCGGTGAGCCGTGCCGTGCTCCTGAAGCTCGGGATCGTCACCGATGTCGGCACGATCGCGCTGCTGGTGACGGTCGCCGGGATCGTCGGTCCGGTCCTCCTTTACGCGCTCGTCCGGTGGACGGGGTACGGCCGGTTCCTGTTCGAGCGGCCGGCCTGGGCACGGATCGACGGACCCTACAGGCGCGACCGCGCCACCCTGCAGCCGGCGGAGTGACGGCCGGAGCTCAGGTCCGGTTCGCCAGCCAGGCGGGGAGCTCCGTCACCACTTCGAGCACCACGTCGGCATGCGGCGCGAGGTCCTCGTAGCGGCCGTTGCCGGTGAGCACGCCCACGGCCGCGCCGGCGCCGGCCGCACGGGCCATGTGGAGGTCGTGCAGATTGTCGCCGATCACCACGATGTCGGCGGGGTCGAGCGCGGCGATGCCGCAGAAGCGCAGCACCATGTCGGCGGCGGGCTTGGCCGTCGCCACGGAATCGTAGCCGATGACGGCCGTGAAGCGGTCTGCGAGCCCGATCCGGTCGAGCCAGGCCTCCGCCGCATGCGTGCTGTCATTGGTCGCGACGCCGAGCCGCAGCCCTCCCGCGACCAGGCCGTCGAGCATCGCGCCGAGCCCTTCGACCGGCACGGAATGGGCGACGCCGTCGGCGACGAAAACCTCGTTCACCCGCGCCTCCAGCCGGACCCGCTCGTCGAGCCGGGCCGTGGGGAACCAGAGGTCGACGATGTCGCGGGAATTGCCGGCGCCGAGCACCGAGCCGGGCGCGACCCGGTTCGTCAGCGGGTCCATGCCGCCGATCACGAGCAGGCGCTCGGCCTCGACCTCGTCGTTTCCGGTGAGTTCGAGCGCGAGCCGCCGGAAGATCGGCGGCCAGGTCGCCTGGAAATCGGCGAGCGTGCCGTCCTTGTCGAAAAGGACGCCCTTCAGCGCGCGCGCCATGCTCACTCGGCCGGCGCGAGATGCGCGTCGCCGCGCAGGATGTGGGTCTCGGTCGGATCCCGCGTCGCGATGAAGGTATAGAACATCGGCAGCACGAAGAGGGTGAAGAGCGTCCCGATCGTCATGCCGGACGCGATGACGATGCCCATGGAAAAGCGTGCCGCCGCGCCCGCCCCCTCGGCCCGCAGCAGCGGCAGGACCGCCAGCACGATCGCGGCGGTGGTCATGAGGATCGGGCGGAGGCGGACCTTGGCCGCCTCGACGATCGCCTCGCGCTTGGATAGGCCGAGCTCGCGCTGCTGGTTGGCGAATTCGACCATCAGGATGCCGTGCTTCGTGATGAGCCCGATCAGCGTGATGAGGCCGACCTGCGTGTAGATGTTGAGGGTCGCGAGCCCGAGGTTGAGCGGCACGAGCGCGCCGAACACCGACAGCGGCACGGTCATCATGATGATGAACGGGTCGCGGAAGCTCTCGAACTGCGCCGCGAGCACCAGGTAGATGATCACGATGGCGAGCCCGAAGGCGATCAGCGTCGTGCTGCCTTCGGTCACCTCGAGACGGGACTGTCCGGCGAAATCCTCGAAGAAGCCGGCCGGCATCACCTCCTGGGCGATGTCGCGGAGCGTCTGGAGCCCGTCGCCGGTCGTCACCCCCGGCAGCGGCAGCGCGGAAATGGTCGCCGAGTTGAGCTCGTTGAACTGCTCGATCGCATTCGCCGCCGCCCGCGTCTCCACCAGGATCACGGCCGAGAGCGGCACCATCACGCCGCTGGCGCTCCGCACGAAATAGCCGCCGAGATTCTCCGGGTTGAAGCGGTCGGCCTGCTGGACCTGCGTGATCACGTCGTAGCTGCGGCTGTCGCGGTCGAAACGCGACACCGCGCCGCCGCCGACAAGCGTGTTCAGCGTCGTGCCGATCTCCGCCACGGTGACGCCGAGGGCTGCCGCGCGGTCGCGGTCGATGGTGACGCGCGCTTCCGGGAGCGTGAAGGCCAGCGAGTTCTGGACGACGATGAAGCGGCCGCTCTGCATCGCCCGGTTCTTGACCTCCTCGGCGACCTCGTAGACCTCGGCCGCGCTGCCGATCGAGCGGATGACGAACTGGATCGGCAGGCCGCCGCCGGAGCCGGGCAGCGACGGCGGCGAGAACACGAAGGCCTGGACGCCCGCGACCTTGTCGATCGCGCCCTGGATGTCGTTCTTGACCTCGGCCTGGCCGCGGTCGCGTTCGCCCCACGGCTTCAGGACCCATGCCGCGAAGGCCGAGTTCGGGCCGCCGAACCCGGTGACGGAGAAGCGCGCGTCGACCTCCTGGATGCCTTCCGTGCGCGTCCGCATCTGCTGCGCGTACATGTCAGTGTAGTCGGACGTGGCGTAGGCCGGCGCGTTCACGATCGCGAACAGCGCGCCGCGGTCCTCCTCCGGGGCGAGCTCGCTGCTCGTGTTGAGGAACAGGAAGCCGGTCGTGCCGAGCAGCGCGAGCACGACGAAGAGCGTCACCGGGCGATAGTCGAGCGAGCCGGAGACGCGGCGCCCGTACCAGCCGGAGAGCTTCTCGAAGCGCCGATCGACGAAGGCCTGGAAGCGGCTCACCTTGCTGCCGTGCCCGGGCAGCAGCCGGGCCGACATCATCGGCGACAGCGTGACCGCGATCAGGCCCGAAATGATAACCGCGCCGGCGAGCGTGAAGGCGAACTCGCGGAACAGCGATCCGGTCAGGCCCTGGACGAAGCCGATCGGGGCATAGACGGCGGCGAGCGTGATGGTCATCGCGACCACGGCGCCGAAGATCTCGCGCATGCCGGTGATGGCCGCCTGCATCGGCGCCTCGCCGCGATCGAGGTGCCGGTGGATGTTCTCCACCACCACGATGGCATCGTCGACGACGAGCCCGATGGCGAGCACCATCGCGAGCAGCGTCAGCGTATTGATCGAGTACCCGAGCGCCCACAACACGAAGCAAACGCCGACGAGCGAGAGCGGAATCGTCACGATCGGGATGAGCACGGCGCGGAACGAGCCGAGGAACAGGAGGATGACGAGCACGACGATCGCCACCGCCTCCGCGATCGTCCTGAACACCTCCTCGATCGAGGCCTGGATCGATGCGGTCGCATCGTAGACGAGGTCGAGCGCCATGCCCGGCGGCAGCTCGCGCTGGATCCGCGGCAGCTCGGCCCTGACGGCGGAGGAGACGTCGAGCGGGTTGGCCTCCGGGCCGGCGCTGACGGCGAGGAAGATGCCCTGCTCGCCGTTGAACGTGACCTTGACCTCTTCGCTCTCTGGGCCGAACGCGACATCCGCCACGTCGCCGAGCCGGACCACCTCGTCGCCATCGGCGCGCACGGGCAGCTCCGCCATCGCCTCGGGCGTCTGCAGCGTGGTCGCCGTCTGGATGGTATAGGCGACGAACTCGTTCTGGGTCTTGCCGGGGGCGGAGAGGAAGTTGCTCGCGCGGATGGCCGCGAGCACGTCGGAAGCGGTGACCGAGCGCGAGGCGAGCCGCAGCGGATCGAGCCATATGCGCATGGCGAATTCGCGCCCGCCCAGGATCTGCACCTCGCCGACGCCCTCGATCGTCGAGAAGCGCGACTGCACGACGCGCGAGATGTACTCCGTCACCTGCTGCGGGTTCATCGTCATGCTGCGCACGGCAAGGTACATCAGCGCGAAGGTCTGGCCGGTGCCCTTCTGGATGATCGGGTCCTCGGAATCCGTCGGCAGCTGCCGCCGTACCTGCTGGACCTTCGAAATGACGTCGACGAGCGCCTGGTCGGGATCGGCGTTGAGCCGCATGTTGACCGTGACGGTGCTGACGCCGAGCGTGCTCTTCGCGGTGACGTAGTCGACGCCGTCGGCCGTCGCCACGGCCTTGGCGATCGGCGTCGTGATGAAGCCCTGCATGAGCTCCGCCCCGGCGCCGGGATAGGCGGTGGTGACCGTGATCACGGTCTCCTCGACCTCCGGGTATTCCCGGATCGACATGTTGATGAAGCCCTGCGCCCCGAGGAGCAGGATCATCAGGCTGACGACGATCGTGAGGACCGGCCGTCGGATGAAGATTTCGGAGAAGTTCATCGGCGGCCCAGCTGGTCGTCGAGCGCGATCCTGGCCGGATCGATGCTGTTGTCGATCGCGATCGGCGTGTTGTTCGAAAGCTTGTTCTGGCCCGAGGTGACGATGCGCTGCCCGGGTTCGAGCCCGGTGGCGATCTCGACCATCATGCCCTGGCGCCGCCCGAGGGTCACGAAGACCTGGCGCGCAAGCAGGCCCGGCTCCGCCTGCTCGCCGTCTGCGGCGGGCGTGGCGGCCGCGTCTCCCTCAGCCGGCTCCGCCTCCTCGACGACGTAGACATAGTCGCCGTAGAGGCTGGTGACGACGCTCGTCTGCGGCACGGCGATGATGTTGGCCTCGGCCGGAAGGCTGATCCGGACCCGGACGAACTGCCCGGGGCGGAGCGCCCCGTCGGAATTGTCGACCTCCGCGCGCACGGAGACGAGCCGCGTCGCGGGGTCGATCTTCGGGTCGATGCCGGTGATCCGCCCCTTGTAACGGAAATCGGCGCCCTGGAGGGCGAAGAGCGCGCCCTGGCCGAGCCGAAGCTCGGAAAGCCGCTGCTCCGGCACGGTGAAGTCCGCCTTCATGATGTCGAGCTGCTGCAGCGTGGCGATGCCGGCGCCGGGCTGCAGGAACTCGCCGACGTCCACGCGGGGGATGCCGATCGTTCCAGAGAACGGCGCCCGGACCGCCTTCTGCTCGATGACGGCCTTGAGCCGCTCGAGGGTGGAGCGCGAGGCGGCGACGGCCGTGCGCGCCTCCTCCAGCGTCGCCTCCGAGCTCACCCCACGCTGCTCGAGCCGCGTCGCGCGGGCGAGCTGCGCCTCGTCTCGGGCGATCGAGGCCTCGGCCGCGATCAGCTCGGCCCGCTCCACCGCATCGTCGATTTGGACGAGGAGCTGGCCTGCCTCGACCTCCTCGTTGGCGTTGAAGGCGACCTCCTTGACGATACCGGTGGTCTGCGTGGCGACCTCCACGCCCTGCGCCGCGACCAGCGTCCCGATCGCCTCGATCTCGGGCGCCCAGTTCATCGGCCGGATCTCCGAGGCCGAGACCGTGACGGTCGCGACGGGACGGTTCGCGAAGAACTCCCCGATCATCTTGGAGCGGAACAGGTTGAAGCCGACCAGGCCGCCGGCGACGAGCGCCACCAACAGGATCGCGAGGATGAAGCGCTTTATCATGGTCTCGGGCACGCCTCGGCGGGACAGGCCGGAAGACGCCCGGCCGGCAGCCTCTTCGGCTGCGGGACGCGATCCGGAGCCCGTGCGCCAGATGATGGTTCAGGACACCGCCGGTCCGGGCCGGTCGAGGCTCGGGGCGCGGCAGGTCGACCGGGGGAAGCTAACCGAACGCGACGCGTTGTCCAGTCCGCGAGCGACACGGAACGCTGCAATCGCGAAATAACGATGAACGGCCGCTTGCCTAAGCGGTCGCGCGGGCGAAATCCCCGATCATCGCGGAATCGAAGATCGCGAGGGCTCCTTCGACCGTGAGCGCGACGGGATTCCCGCCGGCGGTCGGGTCGATCACGGCCATTTCGGCGATCTTCTGGCGTTCGGAAGCATCGAGCCCGAAATCGGCGAGCGTATCGGGGACACCGATCGCGGCCCGCAGCGCGAGCACCGACGTGATGAAGCCGTCGAAGCCGTCGGCGATGCCGAGATATCCGGCGAGCCGCTTGATCTTGTGGCTGATCGCATCGCGGTTGAACGCGAGCACGTACGGCATGAAGACCGCGTTGGTCATGCCGTGATGCGTGTCGTAGAGCGCGCCGACCGGATGCGACAGGGCGTGGATCGCGCCGAGCCCCTTCTGGAACGCGGTGGCGCCCATCGCGGCCGCCGTCATCATCTGCGCCCTGGCCGAGATGTCCGAGCCGTCCGCGACCGCCCGCGGCAGGTTCTCGAAGATGAGCCTCATGCCCTCGACCGCGATGCCTTCCGCCATCGGATGGTAGGACGGCGAGCAATAAGCCTCGAGGCAGTGGGCCAGGGCATCCATGCCGGTGCCTGCGGTGATCCGCGGCGGCATACCGACCGTGAGCTCGGGATCGCAGATCACGATCCGCGGCATCATCAGCGGGTGGAAGATGACCTTCTTTGTGTGTGTCGCCTCGTCGGTGATGACGCCGGCGCGGCCGACTTCCGAACCGGTGCCGGCCGTGGTCGGGACTGCGATGATCGCGGCGATGCCGGCCGGGTCGGCGCGCGTCCACCAGTCGCCGATGTCCTCGAAATCCCAGACCGGGCGGGTCTGCCCGGCCATGAAGGCGATGAGCTTGCCGACGTCGAGGGCGCTGCCGCCGCCGAAGGCGATCACCCCGTCGTGGCCGCCCTCCCTGAACGCCTCAACGCCCGCCCGCAGGTTGGACTCGACCGGGTTGGGCTTCACGTCGGCGAACACCGCCGCGTCCACCCCGGCCAGCTGCAGGATCTCCAGCGCCTTCAGCGTGATCGGCAGCGGCCGCAGCACGGGGTCGGTGACGAGGAGGGGGCGCTTCATCCCTGCCGACCGGCAGGCCTCCGCGAGCTCCGCGATGCGCCCGGCTCCGAACCGGATGGCAGTCGGATAATTCCAGTTTGCAAGAAGCTGCGGCATGGCCCACCCGGGTTGGCAATTCTTGACTTCCGTTAGCAGAATTCACACGAGTTTGAACATGGCTGAACGTTAGTCAGCTAACTTTTTCGGAGTACCGCCTGACGCGTTCTCAAATCGAGCGTAAGTGGTAGGATTTCGGCCTTGTCAATGCCTCGAAGCCGAAGCTCGAGAGGGCAGCTCCCTTTCCGGTGTCCTTGACCCCGGTCCAGACCAGCGCGGGATCGAGATAGTCGCAGCGGTTCATGAAGACGGTCCCCGTCTCGATCCTGTCGCCGATCTCGGCCGCCGCATCGGTATCGCGTGTCCAGATGGATGCCGTGAGCCCGTAGGGGCTGTCGTTCATGAGCGCGATCGCCTCCTCGTCATCGTGGACCGGCATGATCCCGACCACCGGGCCGAAGCTTTCCTCGCGCATCACGTCCATCTGGTGGTCGACGTTGGTCAGCACCTCCGGACCGAGGTAGGGCGATCCGGGCCGGTCCCCGTCGACGGTACGGTCGATCTCGCACCTGGCGCCCTTCCGCCGCGCCTCCGCGATCTGCTCTCGGACGTGATCGGCGAAGCGGCCCTGCGCCATCGGGCCGAGCGTCGTCTCCGGATCGAGCGGGTCGCCGACTCGATACTGCCGCGTGAGGTCGACGAAGCCTTCGACGAAGGGGCGGAAGAGGTCGGCATGGACGTAGATCCGCTCGATGCCGCAGCAGCTCTGGCCGGAATTGAAGAAGGCGCCGTCCACCAGGTTCTCGACCGCATGGCCGAGATCCGCGTCTGCCCGGACGTAGGCCGGGTCCTTGCCGCCGAGTTCCAGGCCGAGCGTCATGAAGGT
>JAEZEK010000007.1 GCA_023417735.1 Pseudomonadota bacterium
CGTCGCCGCGACGGAGCGCCGCAAGGCCGGGCGCGAAGGCCCGGCCCGGCGCCCGAATCGCCCGGCAGAGCGGGCGCGCGACGGCATCCATGTAAGGATTCGACCGGCTCTTGTGGAGTCCGGGGCGATAAGCTGATTCGTCAGGTCTTGAATCCGCCCCGGTTCAAATGATCTATGGCGGGTGCACCTTTGGGCGGCCGTCACACGGACGACACGGCCGCCGGTCATCACGCCAGCCGAGGCAACATGATCGTCTGCTCGTGCAACATCATTACGCGCCGCGCGATCGAGGCGACGATCGAGGAGATCCTGGCCGAGGACCTCTATGCCGTCCTGACGCCGGGCCGGATCTATCACCGCATGGGCAAGCGCGGGAAATGCGGCGGCTGCTTCCCCCAGGTCGTGCGCATCATGCTGGAGCACGGCGAGGCGATCCGCGAGCGGATGAAGGCGGAGGCCGAGACCGCGCCGCCCCCGGAGGAGAGCCGGATCGCGGTCGAAGCGGAGCGCGTGACCGTGGTCGTGGAGCGCCGCGTCGCCATCCTGGAACCGCTCTGAAGCACCTTGCCCTTCCCCGCCGCTGACCTAAAGATGACCGCGACCACGGCCCAAGGGGAACACGATGAAAGGTAGCGAACGCGTCATCGAGAGCCTGAACCAGGCCCTCAAGATGGAGCTCGGCGCGGTGAACCAGTACTGGGTCCATTACCGCCTGCTCGAGGACTGGGGCTTCCAGCGCCTCGCCGACAAGGAGCGGAAGGAATCGATCGAGGAGATGCACCACGCGGACAGACTGGTGCAGCGCATCATCTTCCTCGAGGGCCATCCCAACCTGCAGACGATCGCGCCGCTGCGCGTCGGCCAGACCATCAAGGAGGTGCTGGAGAGCGACCTCGCCGGCGAGTACGACGCCAAGGAGGCCTATACGCGCTTCCGCGACGTCTGCGAGGAGGCCAAGGACTACGTCTCCAAGAACCTCTTCGAGGAGCTCCTGACGGACGAGGAGGGCCACATCGACTTCCTCGAGACGCAGCTCGACCTCCTCGGCTCGATCGGCGAGGAGCGCTACAAGCTGCTCCAGGCGAAGCCCGCCGACGAAGCCGAGTGACCACGCGATCGGCGCGGCCGAGCGCGCCGCGCCGCGCCCCCGCCCCCGCGGCGGAGCCGGCCCAAAAGGGGCCGGATTCGGCTCGCCTCCGGCCGGCGAGCCGGTATAGTGTGCCCTCGGCAAGCAAGCACCAACGACATCAGGGAGTGAAATCATGAGGTTCTGGAAGACCATGGCGGCGGTGGCGGCGATCTCGCTCGCCAGTTCCGGGGCGGTCCGCGCCGAAACCTTCGTGAACATCCTCACCGGCGGCACGTCGGGCGTCTACTATCCGCTCGGCGTCGCGCTCTCGAAGATCTACGCCGCGATCCCGGACACCCGCCCCTCCGTGCAGGCGACCAAGGCGTCGGTCGAGAACCTCAACCTGCTGCAGCAGGGCAAGGGCGAGATCGCCTTCACGCTCGGCGACAGCCTCGTGCTGGCGGTCGAGGGCAATGCCGACGCCGGCTTCGCCAAGCCGCTCGACAAGCAGCGCACCATCGCCGCGATCTACCCGAACTACATCCAGATCGTCGCCTCGGCCGATTCCGGCATCAAGACGATCGAGGACCTGAGGGGCAAGAGCGTCTCCGTCGGCGCGCCGAAGTCCGGGACCGAGCTCAACGCCCGCGCCATCCTCGGCGCGGCGGGCCTCTCCTACCAGGATCTCGGCAAGGTCGAGTACCTGCCCTTCGCCGAATCCGTCGAGCTCATGAAGAACCGCCAGCTCGACGCCACGCTGCAGTCGGCCGGCCTCGGCGTCGCCTCGATCCGCGACCTCGCCTCGTCGGTGGCGATCACCGTCGTCGAGGTGCCGGCCACGATCATCGAGAAGATCGGGACGCCCTACATCTCGGCGACCATCCCGGCCGGCACCTATACGGGCCAGGACGCGGACGTGAATTCCGCCGCGGTCGTCAACTACCTGGTCACGAGCGCCGACGTCGACGAGGAGCTCGTCTACCAGATGACGAAGACGATGTTCGAGAACCTCGACCAGATGGCCGCCGCGCATTCCGCCGCCCGCGCGATCAAGCTCGAGGAGGCGGCAAAGAACCCGCCGGCGCCGCTGCATCCGGGCGCGGAGCGCTACTTCAAGGAAAACAACGCGATGTGATCGCGGCGGGGCGCGCCGGCGCCCCGCTCACCGCTCCGGCCCCTTCCGGCACGCCCCGATGACAGCTCCCGCCGATTCCACCACGCTTCCCCGCGAGGCGCAGGAATTCGGCTGGGGCGTCGGGCGGCACGCGAAGGTCCTCTTCTGGATCGCCGTCGCCTTCTCCGCCTACCAGCTCTGGACCGCGGCCTATGCGCCGCTTCCGAGCCAGGTCATCCGGGCGGTCCATGTCGGGTTCCTGCTGCTCCTGCTGTTCGGCCTCGTCGCCGCGCGCGACCCGAGCTCCACGCTCAAGGTGACGGTGCTCTGGGCGATCGGGCTCACCGGCTTCGCGATCGGCCTCTACCACTGGTACTTCTACGCCGAGATCCTGTTCCGGGCCGGCGACCCGAACACGGCCGACATCGTGGTCGGAACCGTGCTCGTCGCCATCGTCTTCCTCGCCGGCCGGCTGATGATGGGATGGGCGCTGCCGATCATCTGCGCCACCTTCCTGCTCTACGGCCTCTTCGGCGAATACCTGCCCTCGCCGCTCAACCACCGCGGCTACGGCTACGAGCAGATCATCGACGCCCTGTTCCTCGGCACGGAGGGCATCTACGGCACGCCGATCTACGTCTCGGCGACCTACATCTTCCTGTTCATCCTGTTCGGCGCCTTCCTGGAGCGCGCCGGCATGATACAGCTCTTCAACGACATCGCGCTCGGCACGGTCGGCCACACGCGCGGCGGCCCGGCCAAGGTTTCCGTCGTCTCCTCCGCGCTGATGGGCACGATCAACGGCTCGGGCGTGGCGAACGTCGTCACGACCGGGCAGTTCACCATCCCGCTCATGAAGAAGTTCGGCTTCCGCCCGGCCTTCGCCGGCGGGGTCGAGGCGACCGCCTCGATGGGCGGGCAGATCATGCCGCCGGTGATGGGCGCGGTCGCCTTCATCATGGCCGAGACGCTCGACATCCCCTACGTCCAGGTGGTGACGGCGGCCGTCGTGCCGGCGCTCCTCTACTTCACGACCGTGTTCTGGATGGTGAGCCTGGAGGCGGCGCGGCTCGGGCTGCGCGGCATCCCCAAGGCCGAATGCCCGAGCGCGCTCGGCGCGGTCATGCGGCAATGGTACCTGATCCTGCCGCTCGCCGCCCTCGTTTACCTGCTCTTCTCCGGCTACACGCCGCTCTTCTCCGGCATGGTCGGCCTGTCGCTCACCGCGCTCATCGTGCTCGACGGGCCGGTCGCGCACGCCGCCGGCTCGCTGCCGCTGCGCATGCTGTTCTGGACGGCGCTCGGCCTGCTCGCCGCCGCTGCGTTCCAGACCACCTTCAACGTGGGCGGCTACCGGCTGAGCGGGATCACCGTCATCCTGATCCTCGTCGCGCTGCTCGTGCTCGCCAACTTCTTCGTGCGCGGCGGCCGGGCGACGCTGTCGCTCGCCATCACGAGCCTCGCCGAGGGCGCCAAGAACGCGCTCCCCGTCGGCATCGCCTGCGCGCTCGTCGGCGTCATCATCGGCATCCTGACGCTGACCGGCGCGGCGTCGACCTTCGCCCGCTTCATCGTCTCGGCCGGCGAGGCCTCGCTGTTCCTGTCGCTGGTGCTGACGATGATCACCTGCCTGATCCTCGGCATGGGCATCCCGACCATCCCGAACTACATCATCACGTCCTCGATCGCCGGGCCGGCGCTGCTGGAGCTCGGCGTGCCGCTCATCGTCAGCCACATGTTCGTGTTCTATTTCGGCATCATGGCCGACCTCACGCCGCCGGTTGCGCTCGCCGCCTTCGCGGCCGCGCCGATCGCGCGCGAGACGGGGCTGCGCATCGGGGTGCAGGCGATGCGCGTCGCCATCGGCGGCTTCGTGGTGCCGTTCATGGCGGTCTACACGCCGGCGATCATGCTGCAGGACGGCGGGCCGCTCGCCGCCGCGATCGGCTACTGGCCCGCCGTCGCCTACGCGATCTTCAAGGCGCTGCTCGCCATCTCGCTCTGGGGGGCGGCGACGATCGGCTACCTGCGCGCGCCGCTCCGGCCCTGGGAGCGCATCTGGGCCTTCGCCGGCGCCGCCTTCCTGATCGCCGCCTTTCCCATCACCGACGAGATCGGCTTCGCCGCCTGCGCCGCCTTCCTCGGCTGGCACTACTGGCGCACCCGCCCGGCCGCACAGCCGGCATGACGGGCTTCTGCCTCGCCGGCGGCGGGGCCGCGGTGAAGGTGGCCGCGCTCGCCTTCTCGCTCTCCTGGACCCACACGATCGAGCGCACCGAATGGTCCGAGCGCTGGGAGGTGCGGCCGGAGGGCCTCGCCCTCGTGGAGGCCGCGGTCGCGACGAGCGGGGCCGGCATGGAGCCGCCCGACGGCGCCCGCCTCGCCGGCGGCCGCTACGTC
>JAEZEK010000069.1 GCA_023417735.1 Pseudomonadota bacterium
GCGTGGAGGCCGGGCACCCCGTGCCCGACGAGGCCGGCCTGCGGGCGACGGCGGAGACGCTTGCGCTCGCCCGCTCGGCGACGGCCGGAGACCTTGCCCTCGTCCTCATCTCCGGCGGCGGATCGGCCAACTGGACGGCGCCGGCGCCGGGCCTCTCGATCGAGGACAAGCAGACGCTCACGCGGGCGCTCCTGAAATCGGGCGCGCCGATCGGCGACATCAACACGGTCCGCAAGCACCTCTCGCGGATCAAGGGCGGCCGGCTCGCGGCCGCTTTGGCGCCGGCCCGCTCCCTGTCCCTCGTCATTTCCGACGTGCCCGGCGACGACCCGAGCTTCATCGCCTCCGGCCCGACGGTCCCCGACCGGACCACGGCGGAGGATGCGCTCGCCATCCTCGACAAATGGGCGATCCCCGTGCCGGCCCCGGTGAGGACGGTGATCCGCTCGGAGGCCGGCGAGACGCCGTCCCCGGACGATCCGGCCTTCGCGCTCGCCGAGTACCGGATCGTCGCGCGCCCCGCCGATTCGCTCGCCGCGGCCGCGGCCGTCGCGGAGCAGGCCGGCTACCAGGTGGTCGCCATGGGCGACGCGCTGGAAGGCGAGGCGCGCACCGTGGCAGCCGAGCATGCGACGCTCGCACTGTCCTTCCGCGACGCGAACCGGCGCTGCGTCCTCCTGTCGGGCGGCGAGCTCACCGTCACGGTCAGGGGCGACGGTCGCGGCGGTCCGAATCAGGAATACGCCTTGGCGTTCGCCCAGGCGCTCGAAGGCACGAATCACATCGCCGGGCTGGCCGCCGACACGGACGGCACGGACGGCGGCGGCGGCGACCCCGGGGACCCGGCCGGCGCCCTGTTCGATTCCGGCACCGCGGCGCGCGCCCGCGGCTACGGCCTCAACCCTGCCCATTTCCTGGAGAACAACGATGCCACGACGTTCTTCGAACGGCTCGAAGACCTCGTCGCGACCGGGCCGACCGGCACCAATGTCAACGACTTCCGCTGCGTCGTCGTTGACAATGCTGGCGAGCCGGGGCCATAAGCGCGGCGGGGTTCCAGACACGAAAAAGACGGCATGGGCGGAGCCATGATGCTTGTCCGTACAAGCGCTATCGCAGCCCTCCTGACCAGCGTGGTCCCCTACCTTTTCTCCCCTTCCGGCGCTGTGGCGGATCTCAGGCTCTGCAACAAGACGCCGAGCCGCGTCGGGGTCGCGATCGGCTACGTGAACGAGAAGCAGTGGACAACCGAGGGCTGGTGGAACATCCAGGCCAAGAGCTGCGAGACGCTGCTCGGCGGGGAACTGTCCTCCCGCTACTACTACATCTACGCGGTCGATTACGATCACGGCGGGGAATGGGGCGGCGCGGCCTTCATGTGCACGCGTGACAAGGAGTTCACGATCGAGGGCGTGAACGATTGCGTTGCCCGCGGCTTCCAGCGCACGGGGTTCTTCGAGGTCGACACCGGCGACCAGACCAACTGGACGGTGCAACTCACCGAGCCTACCGCGCGCGGGGGCGTCGGGGGCCGATGAGGCGCGACCGCAAGGCGAAGATCGTCGCCACGCTCGGCCCCGCATCGAGCAGTCCCGAGAAGATCGACGAGCTCTTCCGCGCCGGCGTCGACGTCTTCCGGATCAACATGAGCCACGCCACCCACGACGGCATGCGGGCGCTCGTGCGCACGATCCGCGAGGTGGAGCTCCGCTACGGCAGGCCGATCGGGATCCTGGTGGACCTGCAGGGGCCGAAGCTCCGGCTCGGCAGCTTCGAATCGGGCGCCGTGGAGATCGCGCCGGGGCAGGGTTTCGTCCTCGACAGCGACCCGTCGCCCGGCGATTCCGGCCGCGTCTACCTTCCCCATCCCGAGATCCTGGAGGCGCTCGAGCCGGGGCACCACATCCTGCTCGACGACGGCAAGGTGCGCCTTGAGGTCACGAAAGCCGAGCACGACCGTGCCGAGACCACGGTGCTGGCCGGCCGCCGCCTCTCCAACCGGAAGGGCGTCAGCCTGCCCAACACCGTCCTTCGCGTCGGCGCCCTGACCGCGAAGGACCGCAAGGACCTCGAGGCCGCGCTCCACGAGGAGATCGACTGGATCGCGCTCTCCTTCATCCAGCGGCCGGAGGACGTTGCCGAGGCGCGCAAGATCGCGCGCGGCAAGGTCGGGATCATGTCCAAGATCGAGAAGCCGCAGGCCGTGGAGCGGATCGAGGAGATCATCGAGATCTCCGATTCGATCATGATCGCGCGCGGCGATCTCGGCGTGGAGATGCCGATCGAGCTGGTGCCGGGCGCGCAGAAGCGCATCACCCGCGCCGCGCGGCGCGCCGGCAAGCCGGTGGTCGTCGCGACCCAGATGCTGGAGAGCATGATCACCGCACCGGTGCCGACCCGCGCCGAGGTGTCCGACGTGGCGACTGCGGTCTTCGAGGGCGCCGACGCGGTCATGCTCTCGGCGGAATCGGCCGCCGGCGAGTATCCGGTCCTCGCGGTCGAAACCATGAGCCGCATCGCCGAGCAGATCGAGCAGGACCAGCTCTACCAGCAGATCATCCATTCGCAGCGCAACGAGCCCGAATCGACCGGCGCCGACACGATCACCGCGGCGGCACGGCAGATCGCGGAGACGCTGCATCTGGCGGCGATCGTCTGCTTCACTTCGTCGGGCTCGACCGGCCTTCGCGCCGCGCGCGAGCGGCCCCACGTGCCGGTGATCGCGCTGTCGCCCGTGGCGCAGACGGCCCGCCGCCTCGCGCTCACCTGGGGCCTCCATTGCGTCGTGAGCGCCGACGTGCACGACGTCGACGAGATGGTCGACCGGGCCTCCCGGATCGCTGTCGAGGAAGGCTTCGCGACGCCCGGCCAGCGCATCATCATCACGGCCGGCGTGCCGTTCGGAACGCCCGGCGCGACGAACCTCCTGCGCCTCGCCTTCGTGGGCTCCGACGGGCTCTCCGGGATCTGAGGCTCAGAGCGAGCGGCCGTCGACCTCCTGCTTGAGCTCGTCGCGGACCTTCTTCGCCTCCTCCATCTGGGGATGGATCGCCAGCGCCCGGTCGAACACGGCGAGCGCCGCTTCCTTGCGGTCGAACTCGCGCAGGATGATGCCGAGGCCGGCGAGCGCGCCGAAATGCCGGGGCTCCAGGGCGAGCACGCGCTCGAGATCGGCCATCGCCATGCCGAACTGCTTCCGCGCGAAATGCACCGTGGCGCGCTTGTTCCAGCCTTCCGGAAAGTTCGGCCGCAGGGTCACGACATGGTCGAGCAGATCGAGCGCAAGCGCCTCGTCCTTGTCCTTGATCGCCTGGAGCGCGCGCCCGAACAGGAGGTCGATCGTCGGGCTGCCGGATTCGTGAAGGCGCTTCACGATCTCGTGCTCGAGCGCCTTCGCGGAGCGCTGCTCCGGGCTCACGGCAAGGCGGTCATAGAGATCGTCGAGCGACATCTGGGAGATGCGCTCGCGCAGCGACGGCTCGGGCCGCGGCCTGTCCTGCGCCGAGGCGGGCGGCGCTATGGCGAGGGCGAGGGCGAGCAACAGGGCACGACGAAGCATGGCCGGAGAACCTAGCGTTCTCCGGCCATGCCGTCAAAGCCAGTGATGGAAGCCCGGCTCAGCCCTGGCGGGCCTTGTACCGCTTCTGCGTCTTGTTGATGACGTAGATGCGGCCTTTGCGGCGCACGAGCTGGTTGTCGCGGTGGCGGCCCTTGAGGGCGCGCAGAGAATTCTTGATCTTCATCGGTCCGTCGTCCCGCGCACGGTGAAGCCGCACGCCCTGAATGGTTCGAGCGGGAGATAGGGGGCCGGGAGGGAGCTTGTCAATGGCCGGGCCGCCGCATCCCGGCCATTCGTCGCGAGATCTGGCGGTTTGCCGCCGGCCGGAGTAGCGATGGCCGGGCATCAGGAGAGGCGACCATGAGCGTCGAGCATTGGCTGGTCTATGTCGTCGCCGCGGTCGGGCTTTCGCTCACGCCCGGTCCGAACGGGCTTCTCTCGCTCACCCACGGCATCCGCTTCGGCTTTCGCCGGACGGTCTGGACCGTGCTCGGCGGCGTCGCCGGGTTCTCGCTCCTGATTGCCGCCTCCCTCGCCGGCCTCGGCGCGATCCTCGCGACGTCCGAACAGGCCTTCACCGTCGCGAAGTGGCTCGGCGCCGGCTATCTCGTCTATCTCGGCGTGCGGACGTGGCGGGCGCCGGCGCCGGCAGTCCATGCCGGCGCGGGGACCGATGCGGACCGGGAGCGGCGCGGGCACCGCCTCTTCACGCAGGGCTTCCTGGTGGCGGTCTCGAACCCCAAGGCGCTGATCTTCTTCGCGGCCTTCCTGCCCCAGTTCATGCAGCCCGGCCTGGGCTATTTCGCCCAGCTCGCGATCTTTGCGGGCACGTTCGCGGCGGTGGAATTCGCCTACGAGCTGGTGCTCGCCGGCATGGCCGTCCGCGTCGCGCCCTGGCTCGGCCGGCACGGGCGCTGGTTCAACCGGGTGACGGGGGCGACCTTCGTCGGCATCGGCGGCATGCTCGCGGCCGCCGGCCGGAACTGAGCATCACGCCTGTTCCTTGCTGGTCGGAACGTACCAGAGGAAGACCGAGCACGAGATCGCGGCCAGAGCGACCGCTCCGAGCAGGATCGGGCTCGAGCCTCCGGTGAGCGCGAAGACCAGCGCGAGCGATCCCCACGCGGAGCACAGCGCGATCAGCTTCACGCGGCGCCGCATCGTTCGCTCCTGCTCGAAGCGATGGGCCTCGGCGAGCGCGGCGCTGAGGAGCGGCATGCGGCTCAGCCACGCGTGAAGGCGCGGGCTGGAGCGCGAGAACGCCCAGAGCGCGACCAGCACGAAGGGCGTGGTCGGCAGGCCGGGCAGCCAGACCCCGAGAATGCCGAGCGCGCTGGCTGCGATGCCTACTGAGGCGAGGATCGGCTTCTTCACGTCGTCCGGGGCGCGGCCGCCCATGCTCCTGCTGAAGTTGAATGGTGCATTCGACAATAGCATGGTCCGGGTCGAACGGCCCGGTTCAGATGATCGCACCCTTGCGCGTCTCCGTGCCGGTCAGGCAGCCGAACAGGTCCTCGTCGCTTATGCGTCCGGTGATGCGGCCGTCCTCCTCGACGAGGAACGGACCGGCGTGCTTCAGGCGGGCCTCGATCAGGGCACGGAGCGGCGTCTCGCAGCCGACGCGGACGAACGCGCCCGGCGGGGCCGATGCGATCCGGTCGAGCGGGACGCAGACGGCCGCCTCGCCGTCGCGCCATGCCTCACCACGAGCACTCGCATCCACTTCGCCGCCCAACCGCACGCGCCCGTCCGACCCCGCCGGCAGGCTGGCGAGCGGCGTCATGATCTCCCCGGCGCGCAGCACGTTCAGCGGGTTCATGTGCGCGACGAATTCGCGGACGTAGTCGCAGGAGGGCCGCAGCACGATCTCCTGCGGGCTTCCCACCTGCACGATCGAGCCGCCCTCCATGATCGCGATGCGGGTCCCGATCTTCAGCGCCTCGTCGAGGTCGTGGCTGACGAAGATCATGGTACGGTCGAGCTGGCGCTGGAGCGCGAGCAGTTCGTCCTGGAGGCGCACGCGGATGAGCGGGTCGAGTGCCGAGAACGGCTCGTCCATGAGGAGGAGCGGCGCCTCGGTCGCGAACGCCCGGGCAAGGCCGACGCGCTGCTGCATGCCGCCGGAGAGTTCGTTGACCTTCTTGTCGCCCCAGCCGGAAAGGCCGACCAGGTCGAGCTGCCGCGCCACCCGCTCGCCGCGCTTCGAGCGCGCCATGCCGTCGAGTTCGAGGCCGAGCGCCACGTTGTCCGAAACCGAACGCCACGGCAGCAGCGCGAATTGCTGGAACACCATGGCGATCCGCCGCCGCCTGAGTGCGCGCAGGCGCCGCGCGCCGCAGCCGTGGACGTCGACGGTCTCCGCGCCGTCGCGGACGAGGACCTGCCCGCGGGTGACGGCGTTGAGGCCGTTCACCGCCCGCACCAGCGTCGACTTCCCCGATCCCGACAGCCCCATCAGCACGACGATCTCGCCCTCGAACACGTCGAGGCTCGCCTGCTTCACCCCGATGATCTGGCCGGTCTCCGCATGGATCTCGCTCCGCGTCCGCCCGGCGTCGATGAGCGGCAGCGCGCGCTGCGGTTCGTCCCCGAACACGATGTCGACCGCACGGAACGAGACGAGCGGCTGCCCCGCGTCGCCGCTCACCGCGACGCCTCGCCCGATCGCCTGAAGAACCGGTCGAGGATGATGGCGATCAGCACGATCGCCATGCCCACCTCGAAGCCGCGCGCGATGTTCACCTGGTTGAGGGCGCGCAGCGTCGGGACGCCGAGCCCGTCGGCGCCGACCAGCGCCGCGATGACCACCATGGAGAGCGACAGCATGATGGTCTGCGTGAGCCCGGCCATGATCTGCGGCATGGCCCAGGGCAGCTCCACCTTCCATAGCCGCTGCCACGACGTGGCGCCGAACGCGTCCGCGGCCTCGACGAGGTGGCGCGGGGTGGAGCTCACGCCGAGCTGCGTCAGGCGGATCGGGGCGGGCAGCGCGAAGATCACCGTCGCGATGAGGCCCGGCACCATGCCGAGGCCGAACAGGATGAGCGCGGGTATCAGGTAGACGAAGGTCGGGATCGTCTGCATGAGGTCGAGCACGGGCCGGATCGCGGTCATCAGCCACGGTCGGCGCGCGGCAAGGATCCCGATCGGCACCCCGACCGCCATGCAGATGATGGCGGAGGAGAGGACGAGCGCCAGCGTCTCCGTCGTCTCCTTCCAGTAGCCCTGGTTGATGATGAGGAGCAGGCCGGCCCCGACGAAGAGGGGAAAGCCGAGCGAGCGGCGGAGCGCGAAGGCGAGCGCGACGGCGAGCCCGACGATGACGAAGGGATGCGGTGCCTTCAGCAGCCACAGGATGGCGTCGATCATCGTCCGGAGCGTGTCGGCGACCGCGTCGAAGAAGGCGGCGCCGTTGACGGTCAGCCAATCCACCCCGGACTGCGCCCACCGGCCGATCGGGATCTTATGGCCGGTCAGCCAGTCCATGCCGCCGCGCGCTCACCGGCTCCCGATCATGAGCCGAGGCTCGCCCTCACCGCCTCCAGGCCGTCCTTCCCGTCGATGGTCTGCACCCCCTCCAGCCACGGCGCTAGGACGTCCGGGTGCGCGGCCAGCCATTCCTTCGCGGCGATCTCGGCGTCCTTCCCGTCGTCGAGGATGGCCCCCATGATCTCGTTCTCCATCGGCAGCGTGAAGCTCAGCTGGCCGAGCAGGCGGCCGACGTTCGGGCACTCTTCCACGAAACCCTTGCGGACGTTGGTGTAGACCGTCGCGCCTCCGTAATCCGGGCCGAACACCTCGTCGCCGCCGGCGAGGTATTCGAGCTCCAGGGAGGCGTTCATCGGGTGCGGCGCCCAGCCGAGAAAGACGATCGGCTGCTTGCGCTGCACGGCGCGCTTCACCTGCGAGAGCATGCCCTGCTCCGAGGATTCGACCAGCTCGAAGCCGTTCAACCCGAACTGGTCCTTCTCGATCATGTCGAGGATCAGCCGGTTGCCGTCGTTGCCCGGCTCGATGCCGTAGATCTTGCCCTGCAGCTCGTCCTTGAACCTGGCGATGTCCTCGAAGCTCTTCAGGCCCGCCTCGAACGTGTAGCGCGGCACGGCCAGCGTGTACTTCGCCCCCTCCAGGTTGGCGCCAAGCGTCTCCACCGACCCGTCCTCGCGGTAGGGCGCGATGTCGGCCTCCATCGTCGGCATCCAGTTCCCGAGGAAGACGTCGATGTCGTTGTTCTTGAGGGATGCGTACGTCACGGGCACCGACAGCACCTTCACGTCCGCCTCGTAGCCGAGCGCTTCCAGCACCACGGAGGCGAGGCCGGTCGTCGCCGTGATGTCCGTCCAGCCGACGTCCGAGAAGCGCACGGTCCGGCAGCTGTCCGGGTCCTGCGCGAGCACGGGCGCCGCCGAAAGGCCGAGCGCGAGCAGAGCGCCTGCGATCGCGCGGTTACGGCGTGCCATGGAACCCTCCGGGAAGAACGCGTTCGACGTGCCGCATCGAACCATCCTTTGCCGCGGGAGGCAAGAAAGCCTTGATTGATCGATCAATCAAGAAAAGCTAGGGTCGCTGCAGGTCCGGCGCGTCCGGTCCTGTTGCATCTGCAGGAGCCGGTCTTGCCGCGCACGGGCATGGAGCCGATCCGCCGCAAGGCGCTGATATCGGCGGCGATCGATACGATCCACGAGCGGGGCATGGCCCAGGTCACGATGGGCGAGATCGCCCGGCGGGCCGGCGTGTCGGCGGCGCTCGCGCATCATTATTTCGGCGGCAAGGACGACCTCCTCCTCGCCACCATGCGCCATCTCCTCTCCGAGCTCGGCGAGGAGATCCAGGCCCGCCTTTCGGCCGCCCGGTCCCCGGAGGAGCGGATCTCGGCCATCGTGCGGGGCAACTTCGCGCCTTGCCAGTTCCGGCCCGCGGTGATCTCCGCCTGGCTCGCCTTCTACGTCCAGGCGCAGACCGATGCGGAGGCGAGGCGGCTCCTGAGGGTCTACACGAAGCGGCTCGAGAGCAACCTCCTGCACGCGCTGCGCGAGCTGGCAGACCGCGACCACGCGGTCGGGATCGCCGAGATGGCCGCTGCCCTGATCGACGGGCTCTGGATCAGGCGGTCGCTCGCCGAGGCGGGTCCGGATCCCGAGGGTGCCGTCGCGCTGGTCGAATCGGCCGTCTGGCGGGCCTTGAGGCGGGCATGAGCGCGCCGGAGGCCGATTACGTCATCGGCGGGGCCGGCTCCGCCGGCTGCGCCCTCGCCAACCGCCTCTCCGAAGACGGCCGGCACAGCGTGCTCGTGCTGGAGTATGGCGGGACCGACGCGGGCCCCTTCATCCAGATGCCGGCCGCCTTCTCGATCCCGATGAACACGCGGCGCTACGATTGGGGCTTCCGCACCGAACCGGAGCCCCATCTCGGCGGGCGCCGCCTGGTCTGCCCGCGCGGCAAGGTGATCGGCGGCTCGTCCTCGGTGAACGGCATGGTCTTCGTGCGCGGCCATGCGCTCGATTTCGCGCGCTGGGAAGAGGCCGGCGCGAAAGGCTGGGCCTATCGCGACGTCCTGCCCTACTTCAAGCGCATGGAGACCAGCCACGGCGGCGAGGACGGCTGGCGCGGCCGCGATGGCCCGCTGCACGTCACCCGCGGCGGTCGCCTCAATCCGCTCTACAGCGCCTTCGTCCAGGCCGGCGTCGAGGCCGGATACGGTGCGACGGAGGATTACAACGGCCGGCGCCAGGAGGGCTTCGGCCCGATGGAGATGACCGTCTGGCAGGGCCGCCGCTGGTCGGCCGCCAATGCCTATCTCCGGCCCGCGCTCCGTCGCCCGAACCTCGCGATCGTGACCGGCGCCCATGTCGAGCGCGTGGCCTTCGCGGGCCGGCGCGCGACCGGCGTGGTCGTCCGCCGCCGGGGGCGGCTGCAGGAGGTCCGCGCCCGCAAGGAGGTGATCCTCGCCGCCTCCGCGATCAATTCGCCCAAGATCCTGATGCTGTCGGGCATCGGCCCGGCCGGGCACCTGCGCGCCGCCGGCATCGACGTGCTGGTCGACCGGCCCGGCGTCGGCGGCAGTCTGCAGGATCATCTGGAAGTCTACGTCCAGCAGCATTGCAGCCAGCCCATCACCCTGAACGCCCATCTCGGGCTCATGGCGCGCGCCCGGATCGGGCTCGAATGGCTCGCCTTCCGCACCGGCCTCGGCGCGACGAACCACTTCGAATCCTGCGCCTTCATCCGCTCGCGGCCGGGCATCCCCTACCCGGACCTCCAGATGCATTTCCTGCCGGCGGCGGTCCGCTATGACGGACGCGCGGCGGCGCAGGCGCACGGTTTCCAGGTCCATGTCGGTCCGATGCGCTCGCCGTCCCGCGGCACGGTGCGCCTGCGCGGCTCCGACCCCGCCGCCCCGCCGGCAATCCGCTTCAACTACATGAGCACGGACGCGGATTGGCGCGACTTCCGCAGCGCGATCCGCCTGACCCGCGAGATCTTCGCGCAGCCCTCGCTCGCCGCGTTCTGCGGCGAAGAGATCGCGCCCGGCGAGGCGGCGCAATCCGACCAGGCGCTGGACGCGTTCGTGCGCGAGCATGTCGAGAGCGCGTTCCACCCGTGCGGGACCTGCCGCATGGGCGATCCGGGCGACGACCTCGCAGTGGTCGATCCCGAGTGCCGGGTGCTCGGCGTCGAAGGTCTGCGCGTGGTCGATTCCTCCGTCTTTCCCGAGATCACCAACGGGAATCTCAACGCGCCGACGATCATGCTGGCGGAGAAGGCGGCCGATCACGTCCTCGGCCGGGCGCTGCTTGCGCCGGAGGATCGGGAGCCTTGGGTGGCGCCGAACTGGGCGTTCGCGCAGCGGGCCGACGGACGCGGCGCCCTCGCTCCTCCGGAGCTGGAGCCGGCGCAGCTGGCGAGCGCATGACCGATCCCGGCACGCGGCCGGAAAAATGGATGTACGGTATCTACTTAAACGGAACCCCCTCCGGTTGTGGCCATTGCCGCCCCGTCCGCAACAGGAGGCGCCGATGTTCTTCAACGACCCCAAGCTGCAGTTCCCCGTCCGGGTGGAGAAGCCCGACCCCCGCTTCGCCCGCGCCTTGCAGCAGGCGATCGGGGGCGTGGAGGGCGAGATCCGCGTCTGCATGCAGTATCTCTTCCAGGGCTGGAGTGCCCGCGGCCCCAAGAAGTACCGGGACATGCTGCTGACCACCGGGACCGAGGAGATCGGGCACATCGAGATGCTCGCGACGGCCGTCGCTCTCAACCTGGAGAACGCGCCGCTCTCGCTTCAGGAGGAGATGGCCGGCGATCCCGTCGCCGGGTCGGTGCTGAACGGGATGGCGATGAAGCACGTCCTGTCGAGCGGGCTCGGCGCCATGCCCGTCGATTCCGACGGCATGCCCTTCGACATGTCGCACGTCTATGCGAGCGGCAACACGGCCGCCGACATGCTCGCCAACGTCATGGCGGAATCGACCGGGCGGGCGCTCGCCGTGCGCCTCCACAACATGACCGACGATCCCGGCATGAAGGAGATGCTGCAGTTCCTGATCGCGCGCGACACCATGCACCAGAACCAGTGGCTGGCGGCGATCGAGGACATGGGCGGGCTGGGCGCCGCCATGCCCATTCCGAACAGCCATCCGCAGAGCGAGGAGAACCAGGAGTTCAACTACGTCTTTCTCGGCTTCGACCGGGACGGCGCGGAGCCGGTGCAGGGCCGCTGGAGCTCCGGCGCCTCGATGGACGGCAAGGGCGAGTTCACCAGCCGGCCGATGCAGCCGCTCGGCGAGGAGCCCGAGCTCGGCCCCGCCCGTCCGAAGTCCGGCGCCCAGTCCGAGCAGGAGAGCCTCGCCGGCCGCCTGAAGGAAAAACTCCTCTGACCGCAGGGCGTCCGCCCGCCTGAGCCTTCCCGGCGGGCATTCGGGTCGGTGCGGTCCGCTGCGCCGGCCTCGCTCCCCCCACGGG
>JAEZEK010000146.1 GCA_023417735.1 Pseudomonadota bacterium
GCGCCGCCCCTCACCCGCGCGGCGACGCTCTGCCCCATCAGCAGCAGCGCCAGGCCGCCGAGCACGATCGCGAGCGTCTGCGGCATGGTCGACGCCGTCACCGCGCCGTCGAGGAAGCTGATCGGTATCTTCGCCGCCGCGAGCCAGTAGGCAACGGCGCCGGCGAGGACCGCCAGCCCGACATAGAAGTCGCGCGTCATCGGGACGGCCGGCCTCAGTCCGAGGTCACGCCGTAATCCGCGAAGAACTTCTTCTGGTCCTCGACGAAGTCCGTCATGAACTTCGAGTACTCCTCGTGGTCCATGACCGTCGGGATGAGGCCCGCCGCCTCGTACCACTTCTTGAACTCCGGCACCTCGAGCACGGCGGGGATCGCCTGCGCCCAGGCCTGCAGGACGTCCTCGGGCAGGCCCTTCGGCCCGGCGATGCCGCGGAACTTGTTGACGACCAGGTCGATGCCCTGCTCGCGCGCCGTCGGCACGTCCGGATAGTTCTCCAGCCGCTCCTCGGTATAGGTGGCGAGCAGCCGGATCTCGCCGGCCTCGATCTGGCCGCGGAGCTCCTGCACCTCGCCGATGCCGGCGGCCAGCGTGCCGTTCAGCACGTTGATGAGGAGGTCGCCGCCACCGTCATGGGTGGCGATGTTCACCTCGATGCCGGTGATCTTCTTCAGCTGCTCCATCACCTGGCGGTCGAGCGAGGCCGGCGTGCTGACCCCGATCGCGACCTGGCCCGGCTTCGCCTTGGCCGCCTCCACGAGGTCGGTGAGCGTGTTGAAGTCGCTCTTCGTGGTCGTATAGACGACCTGCGGATCCATGAAGATGTTAACGACCGGCTCGAGATCCGCATAGGTGAACTGCGGCTTGCTGAGCAGCGACGTGTTGATGAAGCTCGGCGTCGTCCCGTAGAACATGGAGCCGTCCGCCTTGGCCTGCGCGACATGGGCCATCGCCTTGGCGCCGCTGCCGCCGCGCACGTTCTCCACCACGACGTTGGTGCCGAGCACCTTCTGCAGGTGCGGCGCCATCTCGCGCAGATAGACGTCGGTCCCGCCGCCCGGGCTCGAATGGGTGACGAGGGTAACGGTGCCGACCGGGTACTTGCCCTGTGCGGAGGCGGCGGTCGCGCAGAGAACGACGGCCGCGACGGTGATTCCGGCCCTCAGCGGGGCCCTCGAGAATAGGCTCACGTTGCTTCCTCCCGTCTGCGCATCTTTGTCTTCGTCGCAGATCGCGCGGAGAGTAACACGATACGACAGGGCCACAAGGGAGCACCGCATGCCGTCGGATACAGCACATCTGGAAGGCGCGACCGCCGCGGCCGGGCCGGAGATCGCCGAAACGCTCGCGGCGCACCTCGCCTCCGTGCTCGACCGGGGCCTGCCCGGTGACGTCGCGGAGAAGGCGAAGCACCACGTGCTCGACACGCTCGCCGCCATGATCTCCGGTTCCCGGCTGAAGCCGGGCCGCCTCGCGATCCGCTACGCCGAGGCCCAGGGCGGGCGCCCGGCCTGCACGCTCGTCGGCGCCCGCTCGCTCGCCGATCCCGCCAATGCCGCGCTCGCCAACGGCATCATGGCGCATGCCGACGAGACCGACGACAGCCACCTTCCCGGCCGCTTCCATCCGGGCTGCGCCGTCGTCCCGGCCGCCCTGGCAATGGCCGAAAGCCGCGGCAGGGGCGGGGCGGACCTCGTCCGGGCGGTCGCGTGCGGCTACGACATGGGCGCGCGCTTCTCGCTCGCGCTCGGCTACGCCACCCCCGAATCGGGCAGCCACAGCTCGCATTGCCTCGGCGCCAATTTCGGCGCCGCCGCCGCCGCCATCGCGCTCTCCCGCTTTGGCCCGGACGAGGTGCGCTCCGCCCTCGCCTACGCCATCCAGCAGGCCTCCGGCGTCCGCTTCTGGCAGCGCGACGAGGAGCATGTCGAGAAGGCCTTCGATTTCGGCGGCATGGGCGCGCGGAACGGCGTCACCGCCGCCGGCCTCGTCGCCGCCGGCTTCACCGGCGTGCGCGATCCCTTCACCGGGCGCCACAATTTCTTCACCGCCTTCGCCGACGAGCCGCGGCCCGATGCGCTCGTCCGGGATCTCGGCACGAGCCAGGGCCTCATGCAGGCCGCCATCAAGAAATGGTGCGTCGGCTCGCCGATCCAGGCCGTCCTCGACAGCATCATGGCGCTCCACGAGGCGCACGACTTCGCAGCCGACGACGTCGCCCGCGTGATCCTCGAGCTTCCCGACGACCGCGCGCCGCTCGTCAGCGACCGTGCCATGCCGGACATCTGCGTCCAGCACCTCGCCGCCGTCGCGCTCCTCGACCGCGGGCTCGGCTTCGCCATGGCCCACGATTACGGGCGGATGCGCGACCCGGCCGTGCTGGCGCTCCGCGCGCGCACGGAGCTGCGCCCGAGCGCCGAGCTCACCCGCGCGAAGCCCGGGCGCCAGGCGATCGTGACGCTGGAGCTCGCCGACGGCCGCGTCCTCTCCCACCGCACCCGCGCCGTCCACGGCACGCCGGACAACCCGATGGCGCGCAGCCACGTCGCCGCCAAGGCGATCGACCTCGCGGCGCCCGTCGTCGGTGCGGAAAATGCCGGCCGGCTGGTGGAGGCGGTGTGGGCGCTCGACGATTGCCCCGACGTGCGCGCGCTCCGCCCGCTCCTGCAGGCCGCCCCGCTTCAGGCTCCGCCCACCCGCCCCTGACGACGCGCGCGCCTAGTCCTCGAAGCGGCTCGCGGCGTCGCGGTCGCGCTCGTACCGCCTCGTGAGCGGGAACGGCGGCAGCCAGGATTCCCGGCGGATCGTCCAGCTCTCGTAGGTCGGAATCAACTGGTCCGGGGCGTCGAGCGCCCCGAGGTTCACCTCGATCTCGTCGCCGCTCCGGTTGAAGACGGACGAGCCGCAGACGGGGCAGAAGGTCCGCCCCCGATAGTCGCGCGTCTCGCCCTCGACCGTCACCGCCTCCTGCGGAAAGATCGCGGAGGCGTGAAAGAGCGCCCCGTGGTGCTTGCGGCAGTCGAGGCAGTGGCAGAGGCCGACCCGGTACGGTCGCCCCGACGCGACGATCCGGACCTTGCCGCACAGGCATCCGCCGGTGAACCGATCCATGCTGCGTCTCCTTCGAGAACCCGGGCGGGCGGGCCGCTCACGACCAACGG
>JAEZEK010000185.1 GCA_023417735.1 Pseudomonadota bacterium
CTCCCCGGGCAGCGCGAACGGCACGTAGACCGGCCCGCCCGCTGCCCTGGCGATGCCGTCGCCGCGGTGGCCGAGCGATTCGATGAGGACCGCCTCAGCCATTGCGGGCCCCGAGCAGGAACTCCCGGTTGCCGTCGCCGCCGGCGACCGGGGAGGGCACGAGGCCGTCGACCCGCCAGCCCGGCTGCGCGCCGACCCAGGCGGCCGTCCGCTGCACCGCTTCTTCGGCGAGCGCGGGATCGCGCACGATGCCGCCCTTGCCGATCCCCTCGCGCCCGACCTCGAACTGCGGCTTCACGAGCAGCACGGCGAAGGCGCCGGGGGCGGCGAGCGCGAGCGCCGGGCCGATCGCGGCGGCGAGCGAGATGAAGCTCAGGTCGGAAACGACCGCTCCGATCGGATCGCCGCCGAGGTCCTCCGCGGTCAGGTCGCGTATGTTGAGCCCCTCGCGGCCCGCCACGCGCGGATCGCCGGCGAGCGCCGGGTCGAGCTGCCCGTGGCCGACATCGACGGCATGGACCTTCGCTGCGCCGCGCTCAAGCAGCACCTGGGTGAAGCCGCCGGTCGAGGCGCCGGCATCGAGGCAGATCCGGCCGGCCGGATCGTACCCGAACGCGTCCAGCCCCGCCGAGAGCTTCAGCGCGGCGCGGGAGACGTAGCGGGCGGCGGGATCGGCGACGCCGATCGCGGCATCCTTCCGCACCTTCTGCGCCGGCTTGTCGCCGGGCTGCCCGTCGACCGTCACGGTCCCGCGCAGCACCATGTCGCGGGCGCGCGACCGGCTCGGCGCGAGCCCGGCGGCGACCAGGGCTTCGTCGAGGCGCATCCTGTCGGTCATGAAGGGGCTAGATGGGCAGCGCGAGCGGGCGGCGCAACGCCGCGCCGCAATCAGAAGCAGCCCGCGATCTGCGCCATGAGCACGGACAGGAACAGGTCGTCGCCATAGGCGGCCCAACCGGCGCCGGCCAGCAGGAAGACGAGGCTCGCCGCCGCGACGACGAGGGCCGTTCCGTGCGTTTCCGAGATCATGGCCTCAGCCTGCCACGAGCCGCTGCAGCTTGGCCAGCCCCGCCTCGTGCGGCTCGCTCGGGCTGATCGTGCCGGCCAGCCCGCCCTTGTCGTTCAGGAGGAAGATCGAGGCCGAATGGTCCATGCTGTAGTCCCCGCCCTCCAGCGGCACCTTCTTGTAGTAGACGTGGTGGTCGCGGAGCATGGCGTCGACCGCCTCGGGCTCGCCGGTGAGGCCGACCAGCCGTTCCGAGAAGGCGCCGAGATAGTCCTTCAGGGCCTCCGGCGTGTCCCGCTCGGGATCGACGGTCACGAAGACGAAGCGCATGCGGTCGGCGTCCGCGCCGAGCGATTCGATCCAGACCGCCATCTCGGACAGCGCGGTCGGGCAGATGTCCGGGCAGTGCGTGAAGCCGAAGAAGACCGCGCTCGGCTTGTCGCGGAAGATCGCCTCGGTCACCGGCTCGCCGTTCTGGTCGACGAGCCGGAACGGGCCGCCGAGCGGCGCGTCGGCGGCGATGCCGGCCTGCTGCGGCGCCGGGCGCTGGCTCGCAGAATAGTAGTAGGCGCCCGCCGCGAATGCGGCGATCGGGACGAGCGCCCAGAGGAGGAGCCTGAGTACGCGCAATCCGGCCGCTCCCGCTCAGTGGCCCGGCATCGGCTGGCCGTGCGCCGGCATGTGCCCGCCGGAACCCGCCATGTGCCCGTCGGGCCCGGAGGCGCCGATCGGACCGATGCTCGCCGTCAGCTCGACCCGGCCCGCGCGCTCGAAGACGAGCGTCAGCGGCACGCTCTCGCCTTCCTTGAGCGGTGCGTTGAGCGACATCAGCATGATGTGGTCGCCGCGCGGCCTCATCGTCAGCGAGCCGCCCGGCTCGACGGGGAAGCCGTGCTCGGCGTGGCGCATCTTGGCGACCTCGCCCTCCATCTCGGTCCGGTGCAGCATGACGTCGTTGGAGGCCGGCGTTTCGGCCGAGACGAGCCGATCGGCCTCCGTGCCCGCATTGCTGACGGTGACGTAGATCGCGCCGGTCCTGCCGCCCGGCGGCGTCGCCCGGCCCCAGGCCGCCTCGACGGCGAGGTCGCCCGCCTTCACGGGCAGCGGGGCGTCCTGTGCGCCCGCGAGCGAGACGGCCGCCATGACGGTCAGTGCGACGGCAACGGCGATCGGAAGCCAGAATCTGAGCAGCATTCGTTCCATGGGGCCGAATATGCCGGCGCGCCGCGCACCGGGCGACGACGCCTTTGGCCGCGCCCTGTGCGCCCATTCGTCACGGATCGGCGCCTCGCCTGCCGTCATGCCCCTTGCCATCATTCCGTTCCCCTCACGCCTTTGCCGTCCCCTGCCGCGGCATCGCCCGGCCGAGCGCCTCGAACACCCTGGCGACGATCGCGGCGGCATCGAGCCCCGCCTCGGCATACATCGCCTCGGGCTTGTTCTGTTCGATGAAGCGGTCGGGCAGCACCAGCGTGCGGACCGCGAACCCGTCATCGAGCCGCCCCGCCGCGGCGAGCGCGTGCAGGACGTAGCTGCCGAAGCCGCCGATCGAGCCTTCCTCGACCGTGACGAGCGCCTCGTGCGCCGCGGCGAGCCGGAGCACGAGATCGGTGTCGAGCGGCTTGGCGAAGCGCGCGTCGGCGACCGTCGTCGACAGGCCGTGCGTCTCCAGGATCTCCGCCGCCTTCAGGGCCTCCTGCAGCCGGCCGCCGAGCGTGAGGAGCGCGATCGTGGTGCCCTCGCGCACGATCCGGCCGCGCCCGATCTCCAGCACCTCGCCGCGCTCCGGCATGTCGACGCCGACGCCCTCGCCGCGCGGGTAGCGGAACGCGATCGGCCCCTCGTCGTAGGCCGCGGCGGTGCGCACCATGTGGCGGAGCTCCGCCTCGTCGGCCGCGGCCATCACCACCATGTTGGGAACGCAGCCGAGATAGGCGACGTCGAAGCTGCCGGCATGGGTTGCGCCGTCGGCGCCGACCAGCCCGGCGCGGTCGATCGCGAAGCGGACCGGCAGGTTCTGGATCGCCACGTCGTGGACGACCTGGTCGTAGCCCCTCTGCAGGAAGGTGGAATAGATCGCGCAGAACGGCTTCAGCCCTTCCGTCGCGAGCCCTGCCGAGAAGGTCACCGCGTGCTGCTCGGCGATGCCGACGTCGAAGAGGCGCCGTGGAAATGCTTCGCCGAAGAGGTCGAGCCCGGTCCCGTTCGGCATGGCCGCCGTGACCGCGACGATCTTCTCGTCGCGCGCGGCCTCCTGGACGAGGCTGGTCGCGAAGACGTTCGTGTAGGAGGGGGCGTTCGCCTTCGCCTTGGCCTGCTCGCCGGTGACGACGTTGAACTTCGAGACGCCGTGATACTTGTCGTCGGACGCCTCGGCCGGGGCGTAGCCCTTGCCCTTCTGCGTGACGACGTGGACGAGGATCGGCCCCTCGTCCGCGTCGCGCACGTTGCGCAGGACCGGCAGCAGGTGGTTGAGATTGTGGCCGTCGATCGGGCCGACGTAATAGAAGCCGAGCTCCTCGAAGAGCGTGCCGCCGGTCCAGAACCCGCGCGCATATTCCTCCGTCTGGCGCGCCTTCTCGCGGATGAAGCGCGGCAGCCGGCTGGTGACCTGCTTGGCCGCCTCGCGGAACGAGAGATAGGTGCGGCCCGAGACGAGCCGCGCGAGATGCGCGCGCATCGCTCCCGTCGGCGGCGCGATCGACATGTCGTTGTCGTTGAGGATCACGATCAGGCGCGATTTCAGCGCGCCCGCATTGTTCATTGCCTCGTATGCCATGCCGGCGGACATCGCGCCGTCGCCGATGACGGCCACGACCTTGTTGGTGCCGCCGGTGAGGTCGCGCGCGACCGCCATGCCGAGCCCGGCCGAGATCGAGGTCGAGGAATGGGCGGCGCCGAACGGGTCGTACGCGCTCTCCGCGCGGCGGGTGAAGCCGGACAGGCCGCCCGGCTGCCTGAGCGTCCTGATGCGGTCGCGCCGCCCGGTCAGGATCTTGTGCGGATAGGCCTGGTGGCCGACGTCCCAGATCAGCCGGTCCTGCGGGGTGTCGAAGACGTAGTGCAGCGCGACGGTGAGCTCGACCACGCCGAGCCCGGCGCCGAGATGGCCGCCGGTCACCGATACGGCGTCGATCATCTCCGTCCGGAGTTCGGCGGCGAGCTGCGGGAGCTCGGATTCGGAGAGCATCCTCAGCTCGGCCGGCGTGCGGACGCGGTCGAGCAGAGGCGTACTGGACTTGGACACTGGCGCTCCGTCGGTCGTTCGGGCGGGAGTACACCAGCTAGATAGTGCATTCAAACGGCGCCTGGGAGGGACCGCCCCGCGCACGGTCGGGGCCGGTCCGCTCGCGATGGGCAGCGCAGCGCGCATCAGAAGCCCAGGTAGTCCTGCACGCCCTCGAGGAAGCCGCGGTCGTCGCGGACCAGGCGCATGCCGAGGTTGGCGGGGGGGATTCCGACGGAACAGGCGCCGGCCTTCGGGTCGCGGAAGAAGGTGATCATGTAGGCCCGGTGCCGCCCCTCGGCGATGCGGACGCCGCAGTTCTCGTGCTTCGTCTCGCGGCCCGCCGCAGGGTCGGACTGGTGGCGGACGAAGCAGGTGCTGGTCCATTCCCAGACGTTCCCGGAGAGGTCGAGGAGCCCGTTCTCGTTCGCGCCGAAGGTCCCGGCCGGCTGCGGCTCGGGGTCGATCGCCTCCTGCGTCCCGGATTCGGCCTCGTAGACCGCGATCCAGCGCCGCGACGGGTTGGCCGGGTCGCTGACCTCGGTATAGGCGTCGTCCCTGTAGCGCGAGCCCGCGGCGAGCGCCCATTCGCGGTCGGTCGGCAGGCGGTAGCGGCGCCCGGTCTG
>JAEZEK010000193.1 GCA_023417735.1 Pseudomonadota bacterium
TGGAAGAGGCCGATCATCGGCCGCACGACCGCCGCCATGCGCGCGCCCTCGGCCAGGACACGCTCGGCGTAGGGGATCATCCGCTCCGCCGCGGCCACCGTGTCGGCGGTTCCGCCCGCGCCGAACACCAGCCGGTCCACGTCCGCGAGCAGTCCCGGCTCGTGCCAGGCGGCGCGGCCCAGCATGACGCCGTCGACGTGGCCAAGCTGCTCCAGGGCGGCGGGAAGGTCGCCGATCCCGCCATTGATGCCGACGATGCGCTCCGGCAGCCGGCGCTTCAGGCGGTGGACGCGGCCGTAGTCGAGCGGCGGCACGGTGCGGTTCTCCCTCGGCGACAGCCCCTCCAGCCAGGCCTTGCGGGCATGGACCCAGAGCGCATCCGCACCCGCGGCGAAGACCGCATCCGCGAGCGCGTCCAAGGCCTCCTCGGGATCCTGGTCGTCGACGCCGATCCGGCACTTCACCGTCACGGGCACGGAAACCGCCTTCTTCATCGCCGCGACGCACGCCCCGACGAGTGCCGGCGTGCGCATCAGGCAGGCGCCGAAGGTCCCCGACTGCACGCGGTCGGAGGGGCAGCCGACATTGAGGTTGATCTCGTCGTAGCCATGGTCCGCGCCGATCCGCGCCGCCGCCGCGAGGCGCGCCGGATCCGAGCCGCCGAGCTGCAGCGCGAGCGGATGCTCCGCCGCATCGAAGCCGAGGAGCCGCGCCCGGTCGCCGTGGAGCACGGCCTCGGCGGTCACCATCTCGGTGTAGAGCAGCGCACGGCGCGTCAGCCCGCGATGGAAGTACCGGCAGTGCCGGTCGGTCCAGTCCATCATCGGGGCGACGGCGAAGCGATGTGTGATCGGGCTCGGCAAGTCTTCGGAACTCATGCAGGCATCCGGCGCGCGCTCGGTCGCCGCCAAGAGGGTATGTAGGCGAGACCTTCGCCAGACGCGAGGACCGACCGGGCCCTCGAAGCGCCAGAATGGCGATTGCGACCCGAGGAGGATGCCTCCATATTGTCCGAAAGAACGGTCAAAGGAGCGGCATGATGGTTCAGCCGGCCAAGAAGCCGCCGTTCGACGGGCCTCGGCAGCGGGCGCGACGCAGCATTCCGACGCGCGTTTCGATCGCGGGCCTGATGGACGATCGCGGCGCCCTCGACGTGGCCGAAGTGGCCGAAACCTTCGGCATGTCGAAAGCGCAGCTCGCCGAGACGGCCGGCCTGGCGCGGGAGGTGTTCCAGAAGGCGAGCCGCCGCGGCAGCCCGAAGGCGCAGAGCCGGGTGCGCGAGATGGTCGAGATCATCAGCCTGGTCCAGACGTGGGCGGGCGGCCCGGCGCAGGCCATGGCCTGGTACCGCGCCGAGCCGATCCCCGCCTTCGGCGGGCGCACCGCCGAGGCTCTCGTGAAGACCGGCCAGGCGGCTGCGGTGCGCGACTACGTCGACCACCTGGCGACGGGCGGCTACGCCTGAGGCCGATCTCGTGAGGTTCCGGGGCGAGGCGTTCAGGGCGCACGACCCGAACTGGTCCTGGACGCCGCTCTCCGGCGCCGGCGCGGCCCTGAAGGGCCGGCGCTTCAACTGGCCGGGCCTCGACACGCTCTACCTGTCGCTCAGCTTCAAGACCGCGTTCCGCGAGGTCTCGGCCGGCTTCGCACATCGGCTGACGCCCTACGTGCTGTGCAGCTATGACGTGGATTGCGCGGACATTGCCGACCTGCGGACCGACGCCGGCCGCGCCTCGCACGGCGTCGCGCTCGAGCATCTCGCCTGCGCCTGGGGCGATGCCCTAATCGCGCGCCGGGAGCCCGAATCGTGGGGAATCGTCCGCCGGCTGCTGGCGTACGGCTGCGCCGGCATCCTCGTCCCGAGCTTCGCCAACGGCGCCACGGCCGACGACCAGAACCTCGTCCTGTGGCGCTGGGGCCCGGACCTGCCGCACAAGGTGACGGTCTACGACCCGACCGGCAAGCTGCCGAAGAACCAGCTGTCGTGGTCGTAGACGTCCGAGGCGATGCGGCGACGCAGGCGGCGCGTCCCGATCTTCGAAGCCGGCGCTCTCGCGTCAGGCGAAGCCGGCTTTCCGGCATGGCAGGCTGCGCGGCTGCGCTATATCAGGACCGGATCGAAGAGGGAGGGCGCCATGACCGCCAATGCCTACCGGATCCGCGACTGGCACTCGCATCCGCCCTACAATTTCCCCGACTACAAGTCGACGGCGCTGAGGTCGCCCACCAAGCCGCTCATCCCGATGAAGCACACGCTCTCGGAGCTGACCGGGCCGGTCTACGGCCACGAGAAGGTCGGCGCGCTCGACGCGGATCTCACCCGGAACGGGGCCAGGAACGGCGAGCCGCTCGGCGAGCGCATCGTCGTGACCGGCCGCGGCCTCGACGAGGACGGGCGCCCGGTCCGCAACACGCTGGTGGAAGTCTGGCAGGCGAACGCCGCCGGGCGCTACGTCCACAAGGTGGACCAGCATCTCGCGCCGCTCGATCCGAACTTCTTCGGCGGCGGACGCTGCGTCACCGACGACGAGGGCCGCTACCGCTTCTATTCGATCAAGCCGGGCGCCTATCCCTGGGGCAACCACCACAATGCCTGGCGCCCCAACCACATCCATTTCTCGCTGCTCGGGCCGTCCATCGCGACCCGCCTCGTGACGCAGATGTACTTCCCGGGCGACCCCCTCCTCGACCTCGACCCGATCTATCTGAGCGCACCGGCGGGGGCGCGCGAGCGGCTGGTCTCGGAGTTCTCGATCGACGTCACCGAGCCGGGCTTCGCGCTCGGCTACGTGTTCGACATCGTGCTGCGCGGGCGCGAGGAAACGCCGATGGAGCCGCCGAGATGACGCTGAAGCAGACCCCCTCCCAGACGGTCGGGCCCTATTTCGCCTACGGCCTGACGGCCGAGCAGTACGGCTACCCGCACGATGCGCTCGCCGGCGGCAAGGTCGCCGACGAGCTCTGCACCGGCGAGCGCATCCACGTCACCGGGCGCGTCTTCGACGGCGAAGGCGTGGCGATCGACGACGTGATGATCGAGATCTGGCAGGCCGATTCCGAAGGCCGCTACCTCCATCCGGAAGACGGGCGCGCATCGAACAGCGTGTTCACCGGCTTCGGCCGCTACGGCACCGGCACGGACCCGCAGAACCGCTACCTGTTCGAGACGGTGAAGCCGGGCTCGGTGGACGGGGTGCAGGCGCCGCACATCAACGTGATCCTGTTCATGCGCGGGCAGCTGAGCCACCTCTACACGCGGATCTACTTTTCCGACGAGGACGAGGCGAACGGGCGCGACCCGGTGCTCCAGAGCGTGCCGGAAGAGCGGCGGAGGACGCTGGTCGCCAGCCGCGAGGACATGCCGATCGGCACCGTCTACCGGTTCGACATCCACATGCAGGGCGACGACGAGACCGTCTTCTTCGACGTCTGACGCCGGAGGAGATTGCTTCTCTCATGACCGAACCCTGCATCATCACCGTCGCAATCACGGGGTCCGTGCCGCGGAAGGCCGACAATCCGGCCGTTCCGGTCACCGTGCCCGAGCAGGTGGAATCGACCCAGGCCGCCTTCGAGGCGGGCGCCTCCATCGTCCACGTCCATGTGCGGGACGAGGCGGAGCGCCCGTCTTCCGACCCCGACCTCTTCGCGGCCTTCCTCGACGGCGTGCGAAAGCACTGTCCCGGCATGATCGTGCAGTTCTCGACCGGCGGGCGGGGCCGGGACGCCGCGGCGCGCGGCTCGATGCTGCACCTCCGGCCGGACATGGCCTCGCTTGCGACCGGCTCCGTCAACTTTCCCGACTCCGTCTACGAGAACCCGCCCGATCTCGTAGCGGAGCTCGCCGCGCGCATGCTCGAGCACGGCGTGAAACCCGAGATCGAGATCTTCGACCTCGCCATGCTCTATGCGGCCCACGCAATGGTGGAGGCCGGCGAGATCGCGCGGCCGGCCCACGTCCAGTTCGTGTTCGGCCTCAGGAACGCCCTGCCGCCGCTCCGGCAGATCCTCGAATTCGAGATCGCGGAACTGAAGCGGCTGATGCCGGACGCGACCTGGACGACCGCCGGCATCGGCCGCAGCCAGCTCGACATGAACAGGCTGGCGCTGGAGCTCGGCGGCCATTGCCGCACCGGGCTCGAGGACAACATCCGGTTCGACCGGAGCCGGCTGGCGAGGAGCAATGCGGAGCTCGTCGCCCGCGTCGCCGACCTCTGCTCCGAGTTCGGCCGCCGGCCCGCTTCGGCCCCAGAGACGCGCCGGATCCTGTCGCTGCCGCCGCACCCGGGCCAGTAGCGCCTATTCGACCGGGGACGCGAGGCTCGTGACGACCTCCGCCTCCTCAACAGGCTTCGTTTCCGCATAGGGGCCGATCGGGCGGAGCATCAGCTTGTCGAGGTTCGACTGCCCCCACGGCGCCGGCCCGACCAAGCGGATCTCTCGGGCGGCCGCGGCAGGCTCGGAAGCCTCGGCCTGGTCCACGGCTTCCGTCGCGGGCGAGGCAAAGGAGGCCTGGACCACATGGCCCTCCGGCTGCCCCGGACGGGCCCGGGGAAGGTGCTCGAACACGGGTTCCGCGGGCGCGGCATCGAACGAGCGCGAAGCGGTGGACATCGGCGCGGATGCGGGCCCGCACGTGCAGCTCTCGACCAGCTGCTGGCGATAGCGGAACGCCGCCGGCAGCCTGGAATACGGTTCGCCGCGCACGGAAACCATGTCCTCCGCCTCGTCGCGGCCGGCGTCATAGGCGTAGAGCTGGGCGCCCGGGCAGCGCGCGCTGCAGGCGTCGGCATCGGCGGCGAAGCGGTCGCGCGAGGTGGAGAAGCTGATCGGGAAGTAATAGCCGTCGCAGGTCCGGACGCACATCGTTCGGAAGGTCCCGCTCCGCGCCAGCGTCCGGCCGGGCTCGCGGATGACCTCCTCCGCCGCGCGGCGGGGCGCCGGTGCGCTCTTCCTTTCGACAGCCTGGCGTTGGATGGCCTGCCGGGGCGCGACCGCGGCCGTCGCCTGCGAGCGTGCCGGCCGCCGGCAGCCTTCCGCGACGAGGCGGGCGCGGATCATGGAAAGGCGACCGGCCTCGCCTGCCGTCACGCCGCCCGCCATGATCCGCATCTCCTGGCTTTCGAGCGCAAAGCAGTTGGACGCTTCGGCCGGGCCGCCGAGCGCCAGCACGAGCCCAGCGAAAGCAGTTGCAAATACATGGCTTTTCCGCATCGCACTCCCCTGCCGCAGATGGGACCGAAAAGCGGCAGAGGGTGGATCGGTTCCGTGACGGGGACGATCGGGCGGCGAATTCGGTGAACGGCGTGCGGGAGATCCGGCTCGCGGGGGACCACCTATCCGGTGTTCCGCAGGCCGGCGGCGATGCCGTTGATCGAAATGAGAATGCCGCGCTGGGCCTTCTCGTCGACCTGGCCGGCCCGCCAGCGGCGAAGCAGTTCCACCTGGAGATGGTTCAGCGGCGCGATATAGGCGAAGCGGTGCGCGATCGAGCGGGCGAGCGTCGGATTGTCCGCCAGCCGCTCCAGGCGTCCGGTGATCTCTTCGAGATGCCGCGTCGTGCGGTGCCACTCGGCCTCGATCGCGCCGAACACCCTCTCGGCGAGCGCCGGATCGGGCACCAGCTCGGCGTAGCGCGCGGCCATGCCGGGATCCGCCTTGGCGAGCACCATGTCCATGTTCGAGAGCAGCGCACGGAAGAACGGCCATTCCCCGTTCATCCGGGCGAGCAGCGCAAGCCGGGCCTCGGGGTCGTGCGCCAGGAACGCCTCGACCGCCGAGCCGAAGCCGTACCAGCCCGGCAGGGCCACCCGGCTCTGCCCCCAGGAGAAGGACCAGGGGATCGCGCGCAGGTCCTCGATGCTCCGCGTCGCCTTTCGCGAGGCGGGGCGTGAGCCGATGTTGAGCTGCGCGATCTCGGAAATCGGCGTGGCGGCATAGAAATAGTCGGTGAACTCGGGCGTTCCGTAGACTAGCTCGCGGTATGCCCGCATGCTTTCGGCGGAGAGCGCGGCCGCCGCGTCCAGGAACTCCGGAGCCGCCGTCTCCTCGCGGGCGAGCAGCGTCGCCTCAAGCGTCGCGGCCATGAGCGTCTCGAGGTTGCGCCGGCCGATCTCCGGGTTGGCGTATTTCGCGTTGATGACCTCGCCCTGCTCCGTCAGCCTGATCTGGCCCTTCACGGTCGCCGGCGGCTGGGCCAGGATGGCGTCGTAGCTCGGCCCCCCGCCACGGCCGACCGCGCCGCCACGGCCGTGGAAGAGCCGGAGGGTGAGGCCCGGCTTCTCTTCGAAGAGCCGCGCGAGCGCGGTGGAGGCGCAATAGAGCTCCCAGTTCGAGGTGAAATAGCCGCCGTCCTTGTTGCTGTCCGAATAGCCGAGCATCACGTCCTGCTCGGCGCCGGAATTCCGCATCATGGGCTCGATGCCGGGCAGGTCGTAGAAGCCGCGCATGATGGATTCGGCGGCGCGCAGATCCTCGATCGTCTCGAAGAGCGGGACGACGATGAGGGCGAGCTTCGCATTGGCCGCCTCGTCGGGGGCGAGCGTCCCCCGCATCAGGCCGCACTCCTTCTGCAGGAGGAGCACCTCCAGGAGGTCGCTCACGGCCTCGGTGTGGCTGATGATGTAGTGGCGGATCGCCTCGCGCCCGAAGCCGCGCCGGAGATCGAAGGCGGTCTCGAAGATGGCGAGTTCGGCCTCCGTCGCCGGCGAGTATTCGACCAGGGGCACCCGCAGGGGACGGGGATCCCGCAGCATCTTCAGAAGGAGGTCCCGCTTCTCGCCCTCGCCGAGCCGGGCATAAGCCGGCTCGATGCGGGCGGCGGCGAGAAGTTCCGCCACAACGGCCTCGTGCCGGTCGGAGGATTGGCGCAGGTCCGTCGTGGCGAGATGGAACCCGAACACCTCGGCGGCACGGATGAGGGGCTTCAGCCGCGTCGCGATCAGCGCCTGCCCGTGGTTGCGCCTGAGGGAATCCTCGATGGTCCGGAGGTCGCAGAGAAACTCCGCCGCGCTGCCGTAGGCTTCGCCGCCATCGGCGTCCATCGCGGTGGCGGCCGCGCCGGCGAGCGCCACGAGGCTGGAGGCGAGCCGGGCGCGCATGCCGATCAGCGCGCGCCGGTACGGCTCGTCCTCCAGGCGCGGATCGCGATTGCCCGAACGGTCGGCGAGCGCAAGGAGGTCCGCGCTGAACGTGACCAGCGCGCGTGACATCGACAGCTCCGCGAACAGGGCGTCGACCTCGTCGAGATAGTGCCGCAGAACGGTTTCGGCCTGCTGGGCGAGGGCCGTCCGCAGGGTCTCGGCGGTCACGTTGGGATTGCCGTCGCGATCGCCGCCGATCCAGTTGCCCATCCGGAAGAAGGGGGCAACCGGGCGGCCCAGCCGCTCCTCCAGCTCCGCATAGAGGTCCGGGATCTCGCGAAGGAACGTCGTCCGGTAATAGCCGAGAACGTTCTTGATCTCGTCGTCCACGGTGAGCTTCACGGTGCGCAGCATCCGCGTCTGCCAGAGCTGGACCACGCGTGCCCGCAGCAACGCCTCGTTGGCCTTGCGCTCCCGCGGCGTGTCGAGGTGGTCGCGCGCGGTGAGGAGGTCCGCGATCGCCCGCTCGGCGTCGAGCGTGGTCTGGCGCTGCACCTCGGTGGGGTGCGCCGTCAGCACCGGCGACACGAAGCTGCGCGACAGGGTGCGCGCGATCGTGTCGGCCGAGATGCCGGCATCGGCGAAGCGCTCGAACGCACGCGCGAGGCTGCCGTCCTGGTGCTCCTCGCGCGCCTCGTGAACGGCGCGGCGGCGGAGGTGATGGCGGTCCTCGGCGAGGTTGGCGAGATGCGAGAAGTAGCTGAAGGCGCGGATGACCGACACGGTTTCCGCGGGGCTGAGCCGCTTCAGGAGCGTGTCGAGGTTCCGGCCGGCCTCCGCGTCGTCCTTGCGCTGATAGGCGACCGAGAGCCGGCGGATCGCCTCCACGAGCTCGAATGCGGCCTCCCCGTCCTGCTCGCGTACGATGTCGCCGAGGATCTGGCCGAGGAAGCGCACGTCGTCGTAGAGGTGCCGATCCTTGTCCTCGGCCCGGCCCTCCTGTGCCGGCATGTCCATCAAAGCCGCCATCCGCCCCTCATCGTCTGGCACCCGTAATGCGGCCAGAGCGACAGCCAGGCAAGCCGGCCCGGTGTCGCTCCGATCCCGATGCATCGGCCATGCCAGCAAGCGCGAAGGCCGTGCCGCGGGCCACCGAAGCAACGGGCGGGATCCGCACGGGGATACCGCGACAGGCGCCGGACAGGAAATCGACCCCGGCCCGCTTGTCAGAAAAGCGATCGGGCTCTAAATTGGAGCCATCGACTTTGGCCGGACGACTTGGCCGTACTGCCTGGCATGCCGGGCGCACGTTCAGACCTTCTCTCCAAAACTCGACTTCCTGGAACGAGTGCGACTGCACTCGGCCGAACGCGCGTCACGAAAGGACACGACATGACCACGGGAACCGTGAAGTTCTACAATTCGCAGAAGGGCTATGGCTTCATCCAGCCCGATGACGGCAGCAAGGACGTGTTCGTCCATGCGACCGCCCTCGAGGCCGCCGGCATGCGCGGCCTGGTCGAAGGCCAGAAGATCAGCTTCGAGGTCGAGAACGACCGCCGCTCCGGCAAGCCGGCGGCCACGAACCTGCAGCACGCCTGAACGGCGATGCCCTCGGGAGGCGCGGGAAACCGCGCCTCCCTTGTATCCGGCGGCCGGGGAATCCCTTCCCCCCGCTTCGGAGTCGCCGCCTTCACGCCTGCCGATGGACGGCCAGGTGAGGCTCGACCCGATCCAGCCTGACCAGCACCGCGGCATGGCCGCCCAGAAGGCCAGGAGCTGCGCCGCCTGGTGAGCGAGGTCGCGGCCGAGCGCGCGAAGCTCCAGCACAGGCAGGACGAACGCGAGAACGCCTCGCCGCTGCGCCGAGCAAGACCCTGGGCCGAGGCCGCCGAGAAGGCGCGCTGTTTCATTGGGCTGTTGGCGGCGGAGGACCGATCGCTTCCGCGATCTCCCCACGCGGCTCACGCGCGGGCCAAGCTCGCGGTCAGTCCTCCCAATCGAAGAAGCCGCGCGCACCCCGGGCCGGCACCCGATGCTGCGTCTCGGGACCATCGTTCACGTCCGCACCACGCGCTTCGGATCGCACCGTCAGATAGGCGCGGACGAGCCTCTCCTCCTCTATCCGAGGAGGCTCGTGGGCGAGTTGCTGCCGCATCAGTGCGAGCAGCTCCTCTGCATCTTGCCTGGTAACGCGCGCCTCCATGGACGGAACGATTACGGAATAACGGGCGGCAGGCGTGCAGGTTGCCAGCGTCCGGTGTTTTCGCGGAGCACCGTCCGGCGTGGCGCCGTAGCCGCCAGTCTCATGGGAATTGCGCTTGCGCGAGGGTCGGCGCCACCGCACAAATCGGCTCCGCGATGTCCCTCCTGTCGGTCGCTTGACCAACCCGAATGGCGAGGAGCCGCCCTGTTGCGCAGCATCGGAACGGAAAAGCAGCGTCTCGTCAGACGCCTCGAGAGCATAGCCGAGATCTCGGACACGGAACGGCAGGCGCTGATCGACTTGCCGATGACCGTGCGTGACGTGCCGAAGGGCGCCGACATCGTGCGCGAAGGCGACCGGCCGAGCGAATGCTGCCTCGTCCTCCAAGGATTCGTCTGCCGCTACAAGATCCTCGCTGAGGGCAAGCGCCAGATCCTTTCCTTCCATCCGCCCGGGGACATTCCGGATCTGCAGAGCCTCCATCTCAAGACCATGGACCACAGCCTCGGAGCCCTGACCCCTACGCGGGCCGGGTTCATAGCGCACAGCGCACTGGCCGACCTGATCGACCACCACCCGGGGCTGGGCGCCCTGTTCTGGCGCGAGACCCTGATCGACGCAGCGATCTTCCGGGAGTGGATGGTGGGCCTCGGCCGCCAGACGGCGATCCAGCGGGTCGCACACGTGATCTGCGAAATGGCGGTACGTTACCGGGCCGTCGGGCTCGCCGACGAGCGCAGTTTCGTACTGCCGGTGACACAGACGGAACTCGGCGACGCGCTCGGCCTTTCCACGGTGCACGTGAACCGGGTTCTGCGCGACCTTCGCGAGGCTCAGCTGGCCGTGATGAGGACCGGGACGGTGACCGTGCTCGACTGGAACGGATTGCGGCAGATGGCCGAGTTCGATCCCGGCTATCTCCACCTGCGCGAAGAGGCTCAGCCGCGGTGAGGATCACGCTCAAGCCGGTCCGGATCGAAACCGGAAGCCCCGACGAGGATGGCAGGCTCGTGTTCGCGGACGATCGCCTCGTCGCCGTACTCGTGCGGCTCTCGGACCAGCACGAGGAGGCCGGGAAATGGTTCCTGGAGGCCGCCTTCGGCCGCGCCGAATCCGGCGATCATCCGGTCTTCGCCGATCTCGAAGACGCCTCCGGGTGGCTCGCCGGCCGTCTCGATCCGGTGACCGGCTGACGCGCGGCAGCGCACCGCGCGAAGACGCCAGGAAGGCGCCTGGTCCGAGAAGCGCTGCAAGGCATCGTCCCAGCCATTGCCGGTTCGGCCCTCCTCCCGCTAGTGTCCCGTCCGACCAAGGGGATCGCGGGTTTCCGCCGGGAGGGAGAGGAACGATGAGGAGAACGCTTCTGGCGGCGGTGGCCGCTGCGGCGCTGGTTGCCGGCGCATGCGGCGCGGCTTCCGCCGACACGCTGAAGATCGGGCTGATGGCAACCCTGTCCGGTCCGTCGGCCGCGCTCGGCGAGCACATGCGGGACGGCTTCATGCTCGCGGTGAAGCATGCCGACGGCAAGCTCGGCGGCGTCGACACCGAAATCATCACCGTCGACGACGAGCTGAAGCCGGACCTCGCGGTCGAGAAGGCGAACGCGCTCATCGAGCGCGACGGCGTGCAGGTCGTCGCCGGGGTGATCTTCTCCAACGTCATGGCGGCGATCGCGCGGCCGGTGACCGACAAGGAGGTGTTCCTGGTGAGCGGGAACGCGGGCCCCTCTGTGCTCGCCGGCAAGGGGTGCAACCCCTTCTTCTTCTCCGCCTCCTACCAGAACGACCAGATGCACGAGGTCATGGGCAAATACGCCCAGGACAAGGGCTACCAGCGCGTGTTCCTGGTCGCGCCGAACTACCAGGCCGGCAAGGATTCGCTCGCCGGCTTCAAGCGCCACTACAAGGGCGAGGTGGCCGACGAGGTCTATACGCAGCTCGGACAGCTCGACTTCTCCGCCGAGATGGCACGCATCGCCTCGGCCAAGCCGGACGCCGTCTTCACGTTCATGCCCGGCGGCATGGGCATCAACCTCGTCAAGCAGTACCGGCAGGCCGGGCTGGCGGACTCGACCCCCTTCCTCTCCGCCTTCACCGTCGACGGCACGACGCTGCCGGCCATGAAGGACGACGCCGTCGGCCTGTTCTCGTCCTCGCAATGGACGAGCGGCATCGACAACGAGGCGAACAGGCGCTTCGTCGCCGATTTCGAGCAGGCGTACGGCTACGTGCCCTCGCTCTACGCGGCGCAGGGCTATGACGCGGCGCAGCTGATCGCTGCCGGCGTGAAGGCCGCGGGCGGCGACCTCTCGAACAAGGACGCGATCCGAAAGGGCATGGAGGCGGCCGACTTCCAGTCCATCCGCGGCGACTTCAAGATGAACTCCAACCACTTCCCCATCCAGGACTTCTACCTGGTCGAGGCGGTGAAGCGCGACGACGGCAAGCACGACGTGCAGATCGTCGAGAAGGTCTTCGACGATTATGGCGACGTCTATGCGGCAGAGTGCCAGATGAACTGAGCCGAGGGCCAACCACGCCCGAACCCGCCGGCCCGGTTGATCTCCTCGCCGGGCCGGCTAGAACGGCGAGCCGAAGCCGTCGCTCTGGAATCCTGATGAGCCTCACCCTCCTCGCAGTGCAGACCCTGAACGGTCTGCAGCTGGGCGTGCTGTTGTTCCTGGTCGCCGCCGGCCTGACGCTCGTCTTCGGCGTGATGGACTTCATCAATCTGGCGCACGGCGTCCAGTACATGATGGGCGCCTATTTCGCCGTCGCGGGCTATGCATTGACGGGGAACTTCCTGCTCGCCGTGCTCGTCGCCATCGCCGGGTCCTTCGCACTCGGGCTCGCGCTCGAGTTCCTCGTCTTCCGCCGGCTCTACCGGCGCTCCCATCTCGACCAGGTGCTCGCCACGTTCGGCATCATCCTGTTCCTGAACGAGGCTGCACGTGCAATCTGGGGGCCGACGCCGCTTTCCCTGCCGGAGCCGGCGTTCCTGTCCGGCTCGATCCGCCTGATGGACGGGCTGCTCTACCCCGTCTACCGGCTCGCGATCCTCGCCGCGGGCCTGTTCGTGGCGGGCCTGCTCTATCTCCTCGTGCGCCACAGCCGCGCCGGCATGCTGGTCCGCGCCGGCGCGTCCAACCCGCGCATGGTGTCGGCGCTCGGCGTCGACATAGACCGCCTGTTCCTCGGCGTCGTCGGCCTCGGCGCCATGCTCGCCGGCTTCGCCGCGGCGATGGCCGCGCCGATCGTCGGCGTTCAGGCCGGAATGGGCGACAACGTGCTGGTGCTCGCCTTCGTCATCATCGTGATCGGCGGGATCGGTTCGATCCGCGGCGCTTTCGTCGCGGCGCTCCTGGTCGGCCTCGTCGACACGCTCGGACGATCCTTCGCCAGCGATCTCTTCAAGCTCTTCCTTGCGCCCGCGGCGGCCAACGAGGTCGGGCCGGCGCTCGCCTCGATGCTGATCTACATCCTCATGGCCGCCGTGCTCTTCTTCCGGCCGGCCGGGCTCTTCGGGACAGGTCCGACGTGAGCCGGGCGGCGGCGCGGGTCGAAGCTGCGCGGCCGGTCGCCGCGCGTGTCGGCCGAGGAGCGGCGACGCCGTTCCTCTCGCGCAATCTCGTCCCGCTCCTCCTCTTCGCGGGGCTGCTCGTCCTGCCGTGGCTCGCTTCGGCGCTCGGCCAGAGCTTCCTCGTCTCCTTCGCCACACGGGTGATGATCTACGCGCTCGCCGCCATGAGCCTCGACCTCATCCTCGGCTACGGCGCGATGGTGAGCTTCGGGCACGCCGCCTTCATCGGGATCGGCGCCTATGCGATCGGCATCGCGAGCGACGAAGGCCTCGGCGAGGGGCTTCTCGCCTTCCCGCTCGCGATCGCTGCGGCCGCCCTCTTCGCGCTCGTCACCGGCGCGGTGTCGCTGCGCACCCGCGGCGTCTACTTCATCATGATTACGCTCGCCTTCGGCCAGATGGCATTCTTCACGGCGATGAGCCTGTCCGCCTATGGCGGCGACGACGGGCTCACCATCTGGGGCCGCAGCGAGATCTTCGGCGCGCGGTGGCTGCGCTCGAACCAGTCCTTCTACTTCTTCGTGCTCGGCCTGCTCGCGGCCTCCTATCTCCTCTGCCGCGCGATCGTCGCGTCGCGGTTCGGGCGCGTGCTGCAGGCGGCGCGGCAGAGCCCGAGCCGCGTCGCGGCGCTCGGGTTCAATCCGTACGCCTACCAGCTGGTGGCCTACGTGATCGCCGGCGGGCTCGCGGGGCTCGCAGGCGCGCTCCTCGCCAACCAGACCGAGTTCGTGAGCCCGGCCTACATGTCGTGGCACCGATCCGGCGACCTCATCGTCATGGTGATCCTCGGCGGCATGGGATCGCTCCACGGCGCCATCCTCGGCGCGATCGTCTATCTCGGCCTGGAGGAAGCGCTCTCCCATGTGACGGAGCACTGGCGCCTGATCTTCGGCCCGTTCCTCGTGGCGGTCGTGCTGTTCGCGCGGGGCGGCCTCCTCTCCTTCCTCCCGGGCCGCAACCGGGATGGCTGAGACCCTGCTGAAGCTCGACGCGCTCCAGAAGAACTACGGCGCGCTGAGGGTGACGGACGGCGTGAGCCTCGACGTCCGGGCCGGCGAGTTCCACGCCCTGATCGGTCCGAACGGCGCGGGGAAGACCACCCTGATCGGCCAGATCGCGGGCCAGATCAGCCCCGACGGCGGGCGCATTCTGTTCGCAGGCGAGGACATCGGCGCCCTGCCCGCGCATGCCCGCGCCCGGCGCGGCCTCGCGCGCTCCTTCCAGATCACCAACCTTCTCCCCGATTTCACCGCGCTCGAGAACGTCGCGCTCGCCGCCCAGGCGCGTGCGGGATCGAGCTTCCGCTTCTTTCGGCCGGCCGCACGCGACGAGGCGCTCAACGCGCGTGCGGAGGCGGCGCTCGAGGACGTCGGCCTGGCCGCACGGGCGCGCGTGAGGGCGAGCGCGCTCGCGCACGGCGAGCGGCGGGCGCTGGAGCTCGCGATGGCCCTCGTTCAGCAACCGAGGCTGCTTCTGCTCGACGAGCCGATGGCCGGCACCGGACGGGAGGAAACCGCGGCGCTCACGCGCATGCTGGAGAGTTTGCGCGGAAGTCACGCCATCCTTCTCGTCGAGCACGACATGGAGGCGGTATTCGCGCTCGCCGACCGCATCTCCGTGCTCGTCTACGGCCGTGTCATCGCCTGCGGCACGCCGGCCGAGATCCGCTCCGATCCGGCCGTGCGAGAAGCCTATCTCGGAGACGGCGAGTGAGCGCACCGCTGCTCCGGGTCGAGGATCTCCGCGCCGGGTACGACGGCAGCCAGGTGCTGTTCGGCATCTCGCTCGAAGTGCGCGAGGGCGAAGCGGTCACCCTGCTCGGCCGCAACGGCATGGGCAAGACGAC
>JAEZEK010000393.1 GCA_023417735.1 Pseudomonadota bacterium
GAGCTCGTAGAACCGCATGATCAGGTGGACCAGCGTGGGCTTGCCGGCGCCGGTCGGCCCGACGAACGCCGCGAGCCGGCTCTCGACGGCAAGGGACAGCGTCTCGTAATTGCGGAAATCCGTGAGCCTGAGCGAGCCGAACGTGACGGGCTCCGGCCCGGGCTGGCCCGCTATGCCCGGGTCAGACACGCATCGGCATCAGAACGTAGAGCGCATCGGCGTTGCCCTTGTCCTGGATCAGCGTGGGCGATCCGGGGTCGGCCAGGCGGAACTCCGCCTCGTCGCTCGTCAGCTGGGCCGCGATGTCGAGCAGGTAGCGCGAGTTGAAGCCGATCTCGAGCGGCTCGGCATCGTAGCCGACCGGCAGCTCGTCCGTTGCGCTGCCGGAATCCGGATTGTTGACGGCGAGCACCATGCGGTCCTCGGAGAGGCTGAGCTTCACGGCGCGGCCGCGGTCGGCCGAGATGGTCGAGACCCGGTCGACGGCGCGCTCGAAATCGGCCTTCTCCAGCGTCAGGATCTTGTCGTTGCCCTTCGGGATGACGCGCTCGTAGTCCGGGAACGTCCCGTCGATCAGCTTGGAGGTGAGGACAATGTCGCCGACGGCGAGCCGGATCTTGCTGTCGGAGAGCGAGACCGACACCTCGGCATCGGGGTCCTCGAGCAGCTTCTGGATCTCGCCGACGGTCTTGCGCGGGACGATGATGCCCGGCATGCCCTCGCTCCCCGTGGGGGCCGGCGCCTCCGCCTTGGCGAGGCGGTGGCCGTCGGTCGCCACCGCCCGCAGGCGCGCCTCGCCGCCGCTGCCGACCACGTGGAAGTAGATCCCGTTCAGGTAATAGCGGGTCTCCTCGGTGGAGATCGCGAACTGCGTCCGATCGATCAGGCGCTTCAGGAGCTGTGCCGGGACGGTGAAGGCGACCGGGAGCTCGCCGGCATTGAGATCGGGGAAATCGGCGTCGGGCAGCATCTGCAGCGAGAAGCGCGTGCGGCCCGCCTTGAGCGACATCGTGGCGCCCTCGCTCGTGTCGAGCACGACTTCGGCGCCGTCCGGCAGCTTGCGGACGATGTCGTAGAGCATGTGGGCGGGCACCGTGGTGGAGCCCGCCTGGTCGACGCGGGCCGGAGCCCGGTCGACGATCTCCATGTCGAGGTCGGTGGCCTTCAGCGCCAGCGCCTCCCCTTCCGCCCGCAGCAGCACGTTGGCGAGGATCGGAATGGTGTTGCGCCGCTCGACCACGCGGTGGACGTGGTTAAGCGCCCTCAGGAGGTTTGCGCGTTCGATCGTGACCTTCATGACGAACCAATTCCGATGGAGGAGACTGCGCCAGGGGGGCGCGAAGACCGCGAAACTTGACGCGGCGAGGCCGAAAACACAAGAGCCGGAAGGCGCCGCCATGCCCCCCGGGAGGTGGGGAGGCGCGCCTTCCGGCCCGGGAGGCACCGCCCCGGGGGGGCGGCGCCGTCCGTTCCGCGGCTCAATCCTGGATGAGGCGCTTCAGGAGCTCGATCTCCTGGGCGAGCGTCTCGTCGGCGGATGCCAGTTCCTCGACCTTGCGGACGGCGTGGAGCACGGTCGTGTGATCCCTGCCGCCGAAGCGCTTGCCGATCTCGGGGAAGGAGCGCGGCGTCATCGTCTTGGCGAGATACATGGCGATCTGGCGCGGCCGCACGATCGCCCGGGTGCGCCGCGCGGAGAGGAGATCGTGCTTCGAGACGTTGAAATGGCTCGAGACCACCTTCTGGATGTCCTCGATCTTGATCCGTTTGGGCTCGCGCATGTTGACGAGATCGGCGATCGCGATCTCCGCCAGCGGCACCGTGACCGGCACGTCCGAGAATTCGGCCCGGCAGATCAGACGATTGAGCGCGCCGTCCAGGTCGCGGCCGTTGGTCGTGACCGTCTGCGCGACGTAGTCGAGGACGGCGTCCGGAATGCGCAGCGCGGGGTTGCGTTCGCGCGCGGCCTCGAAGCGCGCGGCGAGGATGCGGCGCCTGAGGTCGAAATCCGGGGCGGCGATGCCCACGGCGACGCCGCCCTTCAGCCGCGAGCGCACGCGCTCGTCGATGTCGAGCTCGGCCGGCGGGCGGTCCGCCGCCACGACCACCTGCTTGGCGCTGTCGAGCAGCGCGTTGAGCATGTGGCAGAACTCCTGCTGGACGGACTTTCCGGTCAGGAACTGCATGTCGTCGATCAGGAGTATGTCGATCGCGCGCAGCCGCTCCTTGAAGTCGATGGTGTTGCGGTCCTTGAGCGAGGCGACGAACTGGGTCGTGAACCGCTCCACGGTCAGATAGAGGGTGCGCCGGCGGGCGTCGCTCGAGCGCGCCCCGTTGGCGATCGCCTGAAGCAGGTGCGACTTCCCGAGCCCGACCGAGGCGTGGATGTAGAGCGGGTTGTAGGCCGGGGCGCTGCCCTCCGGCGACAATGCGACGGCGCGCGCCGCACGATAGGCGACGTCATTGGAGCGGCCTTCGCAGAAGCTGGCGAAGCTCAGCCGCCCGTCGAGCGGCGAGCCGGAGAAGCGATCCGCCGGCACCGGCTGCTGCCCCTGTCCGCGGTCGTCTTCGTCC
>JAEZEK010000471.1 GCA_023417735.1 Pseudomonadota bacterium
GGTGGTCTATACGCGCGGCAACGATTCCGATCCCGAGACGCTCGACCAGCACAAGACGTCCACGGTTTCGGAGGCGAACGTGCTCCGCGACATGTACGAGGGCCTCGTCGTCTACGACCCGAAGGCGGAGGTGGTGCCGGGCGTGGCGGAGCGCTGGGAGACGTCGGACGACGGGCTCACCTACACCTTCACGCTGCGGGCCGACGCCAGATGGTCGAACGGCGATCCGGTGACGGCGGAGGACTTCGTGTTCTCGTTCCGCCGCATCATGGACCCGCAGACGGGTGCGAAGTACGCCAACATCCTCTACCCGATCAGGAACGCGGAGAAGGTGAACAAGGGCGAGGCGAAGCCCGAGGAGATGGGTGTGAGGGCCGTCGACGAGCGCACGCTCGAGATAGTGCTGGAGAACCCGACGCCGTACTTCATCGAGCTCCTGACGCACCAGACCGGGCTGCCGGTGAACAAGGCGGCAGTCGAGAAGTCCGGCACCGACTTCGTGAAGCCGGAGAACATCGTCACCAACGGCGCGTTCACGCTCGAGGAGTTCACGCCGAACGACAAGATCGTGCTCGTGAAGAACGAGGCGTTCCACGACGCGGACAACGTGAAGATCGACCGCGTCGTCTTCATTCCGTTCGAGGACCGCTCGGCCTGCCTGCGCCGCTTCGAGGCCGGCGAGGTCCAGTCCTGCTCCGACATCCCGGCCGAGCAGATGGCCTATGTGAAGGAGAATCTCGGCGACCGCGTCCGCATCGCGCCCTATCTCGGCACCTATTACTACGCCATCAAGGCCGACAAGGAGAAGTTCAAGGACGTCAGGATCCGCCAGGCGCTCTCCATGGCCATCGACCGCGAGTTCGTGGCGAACGAGATCTGGGCGGGCGCGATGCTGCCGGCCTATTCCTTCGTTCCGCCGGGCATCGGCAATTACGGCGAGCCCGCCTATGCCGAGTACAAGGACATGGACCAGCTCGACCGCGAGGACGAGGCGAAGAAGCTGCTGGAGGAGGCGGGCTACGGCCCGGGCAAGCCGCTGAAGGTCGAGATCCGCTACAATACCGGCGAGAACCACCAGAACACGGCGACGGCGATCGCCGACATGTGGAAGACGGTCGGCGTGGAGACCAGCTTCGTCAACGTCGATGGCGCCAGCCACTATGCCTATCTGCGCGACAAGGGCGACTTCGACATCGCCCGCGCCGGCTGGATCGGCGACTATTCCGATCCGCAGAATTTCCTGTTCCTGGTGGAGAGCGACAATACCGGCTTCAACTACGCCAACTACCGCAACCCGGACTACGACCGGCTGATGGACGAGGCCGCCGCGACCACCGATCTCGAGGCGCGGGCCGAGATCCTCAAGCAGGCCGAAGAGATCTTCATGCGGGATCTGCCCTACATCCCGATCCTCTATTATTCCTCGCTGAGCCTCGTCTCCGACCAGCTGTCCGGCTGGGAGGACAACATCCAGAATGCGCACGGCACGCGCTGGATGAGCCTCTGGCAATAGCCGGATCGGGCGGGAGGCGGCGCCTCCCGCTCCGGATCGGATGCCGGTGGGCAACGGAACGCGCGACGCGAAGGGGACCCGGGGCAGGGCGGCTCCGCGCCCGTGCCCGTGCAGCCGCCGCACCGTCGGCCGCGGGCAGCGCAGGGCGGAGGGGGCGCGATGATCGCCTACGTCCTTCGCCGCATGGCGAGTGCGATCCCGACGCTCTTCATCATCGTCACCCTGTCCTTCTTCCTGATGCGGGTCGCGCCGGGCGGCCCCTTCAACCTCGAGCGCCCGCTCGAGGCGAAGGTGATGGAGAACCTCAACCGCATCTACAATCTCGATAAGCCGCTCTGGCAGCAGTACCTGCTCTATCTGAGGAACCTCGTCCGGGGCGACCTCGGCCCGAGCTTCGTCTATCGCGACTTCTCGGTCGCCGACCTCTTCGCGAACGGGCTGCCGGTGTCGATCCAGCTCGGGGCGTCCGCGCTGACCCTCGCGCTCGTCGTCGGCACGCTGCTCGGCTCGATCGCCGCTCTGAAGCAGAACTCGCCGCTCGATTATCTCGTGGTCGGCGTCGCGACGTTCGGCATCACGATCCCGCCCTTCGTGGTGGCGCCGGTCCTCTCGCTCGTCTTCGGGGTCATGCTCGGCTGGCTGCCGGCGGGCGGCTGGGGCAACGGGGCGCTGCCGAACAAGATCCTGCCGGTCGTCACGCTGGCGCTTCCCCAGATCGCGATCGTGGCGCGGCTCATCCGCGGGGCGACCATCGAGGCGCTCCGCTCCGATCACGTCCGCACGGCGCGCGCCTACGGCCTGCCCACGCGCGTCGTCGTCGTGGTGCATGCGCTGCGCGCGGCGGTCCTGCCCGTCGTGTCGTATCTCGGGCCGGCGGCGGCGGCGCTCCTCACCGGCTCGATCGTGGTGGAGACGATCTTCGGGATCCCGGGCATCGGCCGCTATTTCGTGCAGGCGGCGCTCAACCGCGACTACACGCTCGTGATGGGGACGGTGGTGGTCGTGTCGATCTTCGTGGTCGTCTTCAACCTGATCGTCGACCTGCTCTATGCGGCGCTCGACCCGCGCGTCCGGTACGATTGAGGGCGCATGGCGATCGTCAACGAACCCATGGTCCTCGACGCCCCGGTGCGCGGCCGGTCGCTGTGGCGCGACGCCTGGGCGAGGCTCAGGCGGAACCGGGCGGCGGTGGCGAGCGCGGTCGTGCTCCTCGTCATGGCGCTCGCAAGCATTTTCGGCCCGATCCTCTGGCCGCATCCCTACGATCGCGTCTACCCGCAATACGTCCGCGCCCCGGCGAGCCTCGAGCCCTATCCGCGCGCGGAGCGAATCCTCCCGGAATTCGAGCAGGCGCTCGCGCGCGGCCGGGTGGAGGTGGTCTCGGTCGAAGTCACCGATCGCGGCGTCAGGGCCGAGATCCGGTCGGACCGCGAGATCGACCCGCGCATCACGCGCTACGTCGAGCGCAACGACCTCTTCTTCAATCCACGCCTCGCCGAGACGGCGCCCGACGGCCGCTCGGCGATCCTCGAAGCCGACGTGGCGCGCCTCCGTTTCATCGCCGGCACGGACGCCAACGGCCGCGACCTCTTCGCGCGCATCCTGGTCGCAATCCGCATCTCGCTGACGATCGGGCTGCTCGCCACCTTCGTCGCGCTCCTCATCGGGGTCAGCTACGGTGCCACGGCAGGCTTTCTCGGCGGCCGCATCGACAACGTGATGATGCGCGTCGTCGACATCCTCTATTCGCTGCCCTTCATCTTCTTCGTGATCCTGCTCGTCGTCTTCTTCGGGCGGAACTTCGTGCTGATGTTCATCGCCGTCGGCGCCATCGAATGGCTCGACATGGCGCGCATCGTGCGGGGTCAGACGCTGTCGCTGAAGCGGCGGGAGTTCGTGCAGGCGGCCGAAGCGCTCGGCGTGTCGAACCGGGCGATCGTCTTCCGCCACATCATTCCGAACACGCTCGGGCCCGTCGTGGTCTACATGACGCTGCTCGTGCCGCGCGTGATCCTGCTCGAGAGCTTCCTGTCCTTCCTCGGCCTCGGCGTCCAGGAGCCGCTGACGAGCCTCGGCGTGCTCATCTCCGAAGGCGCGCGCAACATCCAGGGTGCGCGCTGGCTGCTGCTCTATCCCTCGATCGCGCTCGCGCTCATCCTGTTCTCGCTGAACTTCATCGGCGACGGGCTGCGCGACGCGCTCGACCCGAAGGACCGCTGAGATGGGCCGCGAGCCGATCCTCAGCGTCCGCGGCCTCCACGTCCGGTTCCGCCTCGCGGCCGGGGAGGTTCACGCCGTGCGCGGCGTAGACCTCGGCGTCGGCGCCGGCGAGACGGTGGCGATCGTCGGCGAGTCGGGATCCGGCAAGAGCCAGACCGTGATGGCGGCGATGGGGCTCCTGGCATCGAACGGCCGAGCCGAGGGAAGCATCCTCTACCGCGGCGAGGACCTCCTGAAGCTGACGCCGCGGCGGCTCAACCGCATCCGCGGCGACCGGATCACCATGATCTTCCAGGAGCCCATGACCTCGCTCGATCCGCACTACCGGATCGGGCGGCAGCTCGCCGAGCCGATGATCCATCACCGGGGGCTCGGCCGCCGGGCTGCGCGCGCCAGGGCGATCGAGCTCCTCCGCCTCGTGCACATCCAGGACCCGGAGCGCCGCATCGACGCCTATCCGCACGAGCTTTCCGGCGGACAGCGTCAGCGCGTGATGATCGCGATGGCGCTCGCCAACGAGCCCGACATCCTGAACGCCGACGAGCCGACGACCGCGCTCGACGTGACCATCCAGGCGCAGATCCTGGCGCTCCTCAAGGAACTGCAGGCGCGGCTCGGCATGGCGATCCTGTTCATCACCCACGACCTTGGCATCGTCCGCCGCTTCGCGGACCGCGTCTACGTCATGCGCGCGGGCGAGGTGGTGGAAGAGGGTGCCGTCGCCGAGATCTTCGCGCGCCCCGAGCACCCCTACCCCTGTCTA